>JBFYZJ010000189.1:0-6730 GCA_041309565.1 Candidatus Krumholzibacteriota bacterium | reverse complement strand
GATCCGGGGCAACCGCTTGAGCGGAATGTTGAAGAGCCCTCCGATGAACATGGCGGCCACGACGGCGAGCGACGCCCCCGCGCTCAATCCGAGCTTCGCGAGCGCCGCCGCCATCGCGTCGGCGAAGAAGATGGGGAGAAAGATCGCGAACGCGGCGACGAGCAGAAGCGGCAGGCACCCGAACGGCACGATTCGAAACACGCCGATATCCCCCCGCTGAACGATTCGACGCCGCCCGGCCAGCCGGGCGGCGTCGAGGTTATCTCACTGCGAGCGATCCAATTCGATCGGGCCGCGGCCCCGCGCGCTATTTCAATCCCCGGCGCTCGAGGAGCGGCTCGATCGCGGGATCCTTACCCCTGAACTTCCGGTAGAGCTCCTTCTCATCCTCGATACTGCCCGCGGCGAGGATGTGCTTCCGGTACGCGGCCGCCGTCTTCTGGTCGAAAATGCTCGTTTCCTTGAACGCCTGGAACGCGTCGGCGTCGAGCACCTCCGCCCAGATGTAGCTGTAGTAGCCCGCGGCGTAGCCGCCGTCCCCGAAGATGTGCGCGAAATACGTGCTCCGGTAGCGGGAGACGATCTCCGGGATGAGGCCGATCCGGTCGAGCGAGGCCCTCTCGAAGGTGTTCGCGTCGGCCGCCGGGGGCGCGCTCAGGCTATGCCAGTCCATATCGAGAATCGAGGCGGCGAGATATTCCGTCGTCGCGAATCCCTGATTGAACGTGCTCGACTTCCTGATCTTCTCGATGAGGGCGTCCGGTATCGGCTCGCCGGTCTTGTAGTGTCGCGCGTACATCTTCATGAACTGCGGATCCGTGGCCCAGTTCTCCATGATCTGCGAGGGAAGCTCGACGAAGTCGGTCGCGACGCCCTGCACCGTCGGATAGGAGACTTCCGTAAGAAGGCTGTGCAGCCCGTGCCCGAACTCGTGGAACAGCGTCGTCACCTCGTCGAAGTTGAGGAGCGAGGGGGTATTTCCCGCCGGGCGGACGAAGTTGCCGCAGTTCGTGACGAGGGGCGTCTCGATCTTCCCGCCGATCTTCGACGCGTCGCGGAAGCCCCCGCACCATGCGCCTCCCTGCTTGTTGTCGCGCGGATGGTAATCGGTGTAGAAGAGCCCGATGTGTTTCCCGTCCGCCTCCTTCACCTCGTACACGCGCACCTCGGGGTTGTACGTCGGAATGTCCGTGCGCTCCGTGAAGGTGATCCCGAAGAGCTTCGTCGCGAGCATGTAGGCGGCGGCGCGGACGCTCTCGAGCTCGAAGTACGGCCGGATCATCTCGTCGTCGAGGTCGTACTGCGCCTTCCGCACCTTCTCGGCGTAGTACCACCAGTCCCACGACGCGAGCTTGAAACCGCCGCCTTCCTCGTCGATCATCCGCTGGAACAGGGCGGCCTCCGATTTGGCGCGCGCGAGCGCCGGCGTCCAGAGCTTGTCGAGGAACTCGTAGACGGCCGCCGGCTTTTTCGCCATCGATTCCTCGAGCACGAAGTCGGCGTGCGTCTTGTAGCCGAGGAGCTTGGCGCGCTCGATCCTGAGCTCCGCGATGCGCGCGAGGATCTTCTTGTTGTCGAGCTCGTCGTCGTGGTCGCCGCGCGTGATGTAGGCCCGGTATATCTTCTCCCGCAGGTCGCGCCGCTCGGAGTACTGCAGGAAGGGGAGCATGCTCGGCTTGCGGACGGTGAACACCCACGTTCCCTCGTGTCCGCGCTGCCGCGCCGCCTCCGCCGCCGCGGTCACGACCCCTTCGGGAAGGCCGGCGAGATCGGCCTTGTTCTCGACGACGAGCGCGAACTTGTTCGTCTCCGCGAGGAGGTTTTCCTCGAATTGAAGCCCGAGGACGGAAAGCTCCTTGTTGATCTCGCCGAGCTTCGCCTTGTCCGCGTCGCTCAGGGTCGCTCCGTTGCGGACGAACTGACGGTACATCTTCTCGAGGAGCCGCTTCTGCTCCTGACTCAGGGAAAGCTTGTCCCGCCCGTCGTACACGGCCTTGATGCGCGCGAAGAGCTTCGCGTTGAAGAGGATCTCGTCGTAGTGGGCGGCCTGGACCGGCGCGATCTCCTGCGCGATCCGCTGCAGTTCCTCGCTCGTGTTCGCCGAGCTCATGCTCCGGAAGATGTAGTCGACGCGCGTGAGGATCTCGCCGCTCGCCTCGAGCGCCTCGATCGTGTTCGCGAAGGTGGGCGCGGCGGGATCGGCGGCGATCGCCGCGATCTCCGCGCGGTGCAGCCGCATCGCTTCCGTATACGCCGGCTGGTAGTGCTCGACCAGTATCTTGTCGAACGGCGGGGCGCCGAACGGAGCGGTGAACTTCCCGAGGAGCGGATTGTCCGCCGCCGCGGCGAACGAACAGAGCATCGCCGGAACGGCGATGGCGAGCAGGAACAGGAACGTCTTTCTCATGGCTTCGGATCCTCCTGCGGTTCGGTTTGAGCGGTTTGCCGCGCGAAGACGATTTCGGGGAAGCTTACCAGTCCGATACTTCATTTACAACCCGATAATGGATTGGCTCCGGGGAGCTTTCCACGCGAGGCCGGAGAAGTACTTCGCCAAGAAGATCTCCCGCGCGAGCTGGAGCCCCGGCTCGACGGCGGGCTTCTCCGGGACGAACACCCCCACCGCGCCACGAAGCACTTCGATCTCGATCGGCGTCGTTCCGATGACGTCTCCGTCGGCCTGCACGGGAAGCGGCACGGCGCTTCGCACGGTTATGCTCCGCTCGGCCCTGACGAAATGCGCGCGGGGATGCCCCGGCCGCCGGGCGAGAATCCTGAAGAGGTATCGCGGGTAATCGAGCAGGGTTCGCGTATCGAGGGTCCATATATCGAGAAAGCCGTCGTCGACATGGATGTCGGGCCCCGCGGGGAAGAGCATCTTGGCGAGGATGCCGCAGTTGGCGATCGCCACCTCGACGGCGCGGTGCTTGTGAATGACGCCGTCGACGGTAACCTCGATGCGCCGCGCCCTGAATTCGAACATCTTGAGAAGAGCCGCGCCGAGATAGGCGACGGGGCCGAAGATGCGCTTGTTTCTCCGCGTCGTGCCGCCGGCGACCGAGGCGCTGATGCCGATGCCGGCGATGAGCACGTACACCCGCGGGCCGATCCGCATCGCGTCGATCTTCCGGAGACGCGGCCGGGCCGCGATCAGGGCGGCCGCTTCCGGCGGCGTCAGGGGAATGTTGAGCTCGCGCGCCACGAGATTCGTCGTTCCCGTCGGGATGATGCCGAGCGGGATGCCGCTCCCGACGAGGCCGTCGACCACGGCGGACACCGTGCCGTCCCCGCCGGCGGCGATGACCATTTCGAATCCCTCGCGCACGCGCGCGCGGACGATCTCTCCGAAGAGATCCCCCCTGCGGGGCTCGTGAAGGGCGTATTCGATACCGGCCGCGGGAAGGTGCCGCTCGAGCGCCCGAAGCACGGACTCGCGGACGGCGGCGGACGCGGACGGGTTCAGTATGACGAGCGCCTTCGCCACGGTCTTCAGTCCATGCCGACGAGCGCCTTGATGTACTGCAGGCGCTCGTACATCTCGGGCCGGTCGCTCTTCGCCTGGCTGAGCTTTCCGCGCATCTGATCGATCGACGCGAAGCCGTGCTTTTCCATCAGCCGCTCGAGGTCGTCGCGGATCGCCGTGATCCGTTCGATGCCGTTCTGGTACAGCGTCGAGCAGAGCTGGACGGTCGTCGCGCCCACGAGGATGAGCTTCGCAGCGCCGGCGGCGTCATGGACGCCGGTCGACGCCGAGAAATCGCATTTGACCTTTCCCGAGAGGAGCGAGATCCAGCGGAGCGGGAGCGAGATCTCCTGCGGGGAGCTGAGGCGGTACGCCGGCGCGAGCGCCATCTTCTCGATGTTGATGTCGAACTGGTAGAAGCGGTTGAAGAGGACGAGCGCCTTCGCCCCGCGCATCCAGAGATCCGAGGCCATCCGCGGCACCGAGGTGAAATAGGGGCCGATCTTGACGGCGACGGGGAGCTTGGTGAGCCGGGAGACGCTCTCCACCGTGTCCGTGTAGATCTTCTCGACGCCTCCGGTGTCCCGCCGCGGGTCGCTCAGCATGACGGATATGTTCAGCTCGATCGCATCCGCGCCCGCGTCGGCGATCTGCCGCACGTAGTTGGTCCACAGCCCCGGGGAGACGCAGTGGAGACTCGCGATCACCGGGATCGACACGGCCCGCTTCGATTCCTTGATCAGCTTCAGGTAGCTCTGTGGGCCGAGCTCGAGGCCCATCCGCTGCACGTAGTCGAGCGCCTCGGGATGCCACGCGAATTTCGCCTCGACCTCGTCCCCGGCGAGATCGGCGAGAATCTGCTCCTCGAAGAGCGATTTGAGCACGACGGCGCCGGCGCCCGCGTCGGCGCAGCGGCGCACGCCGTCGACCGTTTTCGTGAGGCTCGAGCTCGCGACGAGCAGCGGGTTGCGCAGCGGGAGCCCCAGGTAGGTAGTGGAGAGATCGGGCATACGTTTCCTCGCTTTTGGATTCGATTCCGCGGATACGGTCCCGCGCGGACCGCCTGTTCGATTCTCGGGGATACTATATCACGGTCGCCGGCGGAACGCCACGCGCGAAAAGAAGGGGGCGCGGGCCGCCCCCTTCTTCGCTGTTTTCCGGCAACACAGACCGAGAGGCGCTAATCCCTCTTCAGGAGCATCCGCTTCGCGTAGCGGGCATGGAGCCGTCCGATCCCGCGCGCCGCGTGGAGCGTGACGATCGTCAGGAGGAAGCCTCCCATGGCGACGAGAGGCATCGACCAGCCCGGCAGAAAGTAGTCGTGATGGTTCGTGTGGGCGATGGGGAACCTAAATACGTAATGGATAATCGGCATCGCGAAGAGCGAAAGGGACAGGGCGATGAGCGTGATCATGATCGTGAAGTACAGGATGCCGAGCGGCATCTGCAGGATCATGTAGAGCACCGCTGACCACGTCGTGCGATCGGCGACGAGCGCCTTGAAGCCGCCCCACCATCCGAGATCCTTCCTGAAGAAGGCGCCGCGCCGCGGCATCCGCTCGCCGAGCACTCCCTCGATGATCCGTCCCTCGAGGAGCGCGATTCCACGCGCCGACAAGAGAAACGCGGTGAAGAACGGAAGCCCGATGACGAGGACGATGAGACCCGCCGAGAGGGAAAGCCCGGCAGCGGCCCACGTGAAGTAGAATATGCCGGTGACGATGGACACGAGCATGTAGAGGAGGGATCCGTACGTCCGGACGTCCCCGATCACCGAGAAGAATCTGTTTCGGCGGGGCGCCGAGATCCGAAGTCCGGGAATTGCCAGCGTCGTCGGAGTCATGTTCTCCATCTCCTTGTATGCGGCCGCCACCTCCGCCGGCGCGCCGTAGGTTTCGATGATTGCAGGGAGCGCGGCTTCCGCGGCGAGGCCGGGCTCCTTCTCGAGCGCCTGCTCGAGCGCGGTCGTGAGGTGCTCTTCCGCGTCGGCGAGGGCGTCCTGGATCGTCGCGCGGTCCGCTTCCGCGAGCGCCGTCTTGAGCTTCACCAGGTAATCGTCTATCGCTTTATTCATGGTACGTTCCTTTCAGGACCGAGTCGACGAAGGCCTTGTTTTCGTTCCAGATCTCTGTCCAGCGATCGAGGGCCGCGCGCCCTCCCTCCGTGATGCGGTAGTAGCGCCGGGGCGGGCCGGTCACCGAGGGCTCGACGGTGCTCTCGAGAAGCCCCGTTTTCTCGAGAGACCGCAGCACGGGGTAGAGGGCCCCCTGTTTCATCATCGGCACGTCCCCGCTCCCCGCGTCGATGAGCTTCGTGATCTGATAGCCGTAGATCGGTTCCGTCGAGCGGTTCACGACGCTGAGGAGAACGAGAGCCGCCGTGCCGGCGTTCAGCTCCTTCTGGAACTTCCTGTCTTCCATGGGAATCGCATTCAATCTTCAATCCCCGCCTTTCGGCGCCGGCTCCGTCCGCGCGCCTGCTGCCCGCTATATTTCATATTCAACATTACCAACTTAACACTAGTGATATTTTAATAATAGTACGCGGTGAAGTCAAGAAAGTTCCAAGAAAAATACGGAACCTTTTATCCGCGTCCGCAGTATACAAGGTAGAATCTTGATAGCAGCATGAGAGCTTCGGTATAGGTTGACGCACAACCTTTCGAAAGATGGGGCGGCTTTGGGGGCCGCCCCTTCCATTTGGTCCGGTGATCCAGCTCGCAACCTTTTAAAATCTCCTTGCGTATAATGCTATGTGAAATGTATCTTCAGAATCTGAATTCTGATTCTGAATCTGGATTCAAAAATTGGCAATGACTATGGAATACACTCCAGAGCAAGGAATTACGCGAAGGGAACGCGAGCGGTTGCGCCGCAAGTCAGAGATCATTGCAGCCGCATCGAAGCTTTTCGCGCAGCAGGGAATCTCGAAGACGAGCATGAAGCAGATCGCCGACGAGGCCGATGTGTCGGTGGGGAAGCTTTATGCTAGCTTCCGGGGAAAGGATGAGATCGTCCGCGAGGTGCTCGGCGAATCGATGCGCGCGATGCGGCTCGCCGAGGACGAGGCGGGCGCCTGGATAGAAAAACCGATCGAGCAGCTCCGGGTCAGGCTCGCCGCGGTGGTCGCCCACTTGAAGTCGCACCTCGATTTCCTCAGGATTCTGCACAACGAAAGTCCGATGAGCTGCGAGGGCATGATCAGAGAGCACCTCGAGGAGCACGTTCGAGCGACCTCGAAGCTGCTTGCGAAGGCGATGGATGACGG
>JBFYZJ010000188.1:0-6576 GCA_041309565.1 Candidatus Krumholzibacteriota bacterium | reverse complement strand
GGCACGGACGACATGGGGCACACCTTCCCCGGCGCCGCGGCCCCCTTCGGCCTCGTGCAGCTGAGCCCCGAGACGGACACGATTCAGTACAGCTACGACGGCACGTACCATCCGGCGGTGTATCGCTACTGCGCGGGGTATCAGTACAAAGACAGCACGATCGTCGGTTTCAGCCACACGCATTTCAGCGGGACGGGGCATTCGGACCTCGGCGACGTGCTCATCATGCCGACGACCGGCCCCCTCCGGCTCAATCCCGGCACGGCGAACGCCCCCGGGAGCGGCTACCGCTCGCGGTTCTCCCACGAGCGCGAAGAGGCCCGTCCGGGGTACTACGCCGTGACGCTCGACGACTATCGCATCCGGGCGGAGCTCACCGCCTCCGAGCGTGTCGGGTTTCACCGCTACACCTTCCCGGGCGCCGACGACGCGCGCATCATTCTCGATCTCACCGCGGGCATCTACAACTACCCCGGCAAGGTCGTGTGGTCCTCCCTCAGGGTCGAGAGCGACACGCTCGTCACGGGATTCAGGCAGACGAGCGGATGGGCGCGGGACCGGCGCGTCTTTTTCGCGATCGCCTTCTCGAAGCCGATCGCCTCATACGGCCTCGTCAACGACGAGAAGCTCGTCTACCGCGGCTTCTGGCGGCGGTGGAGCGAGAACGAGAACTTCCCCGAGCGGGCCGGCCGCGCGGTGAAGGCGCATTTCGATTTCCACACCCGTCCGGGGGAGACGATCCTCGTCAAGGTCGCGCTCTCGGGCGTGAGCGCGCAAAACGCCATCGAGAACATGCGCGCCGAGATCCCGCATTGGGATTTCGACGCGGCGCGGGAGGCGGTCCGCGCGAAGTGGAACGCCGAGCTCTCGCGGATCGCCGTCTCGGCGGACGGCGACCGCCTCGTCAATTTCTACACGTCCCTCTATCACTGTTTCCTGAGCCAGAACGTCTTCTCGGACGCGAACGGCGAGTACCGCGGCCTCGACGTAAACGTCCACCGGGCCGAAGGATTCACGGACTACACGGTCTTTTCCCTCTGGGACACCTACCGGGCGCTCCACCCGCTGTTCACCGTCGTGCAGCGGGAGCGCACCGGGGACATCGTCGCCTCGATGCTCGCGCATTACGGGCAGAGCGTTCACCGGATGCTCCCGATCTGGTCCCACTGGGCCAACGAGAACTGGTGCATGATCGGCTACCACGCCGTCTCCGTGATCGCCGACGCGTACCTCAAGGGCATCCGCGGCTACGACGCCGACAAAGCGTACGAGGCCGTCGTCGCGAGCGCGAACCACGACTCGTACGACGGCGTCGGCGCGTACCGGCGGCTCGGATTCGTGCCGGAGGACGCGAGCGGCAACTCGGCTTCGAAGACGCTCGAATACGCTTACGACGATTGGACGATCCATCGCTTCGCGAGCGCGCGGGGAGACGCGCGGACGGCCGCCGAGTTTCGCGCCCGCGCGGCGAGCTGGCGAAACCTCTTCGACCGCGGCACGGGATTCGTACGGGCGAGGAGCTCCGACGGCTCGTGGAAGACCCCCTTCGATCCCCTCGCCACGTCGGGGCAGGGCTACATCGAGGGGAACGCGTGGAACTACTCCCTCTACGTGCCGCATGACGTGAAGGGATTCATGGAGCTGCGCGGCGGCGCCGACTCGCTCGTCGCCTGGCTCGACACGCTCTTCACGATGCATTCGCCCGACGAGAGCTTCGCCCACACCGAGGACATCACGCGCGCCGGCATCATCGGCGGCTACGTGCACGGCAACGAGCCGAGCCATCACGTGCCGTACCTCTATTGCTACGCGGGCCGGCCGTGGAAGACCCAGGAGCGCGTGCACCAAATCGTGAACGCGATGTACCGGAACGCCCCGGACGGCCTCGGCGGCAACGACGACTGCGGCCAGATGTCGGCGTGGTACGTGTTCTCCTGCCTCGGCTTCTATCCCGTCTGCCCCGGGAGCGGCGAATACGTCATCGGGAGCCCGTGCGTCGATCGGGCCGCGATCCGCCTCGAAAACGGGAAGACGTTCTCGATCGAGGCGCGGAACCTGAGCGCGAAGAACGTCTACGTCCAATCGGTCGCGCTGAACGGGCGCCGCCATGATGCGAGCTTCATCACGCACGAGGAGATCGCGCGGGGCGGGACGCTCGTCTTCGAGATGGGACCGAGCCCCGCGGCCGGCGCCGGCCGGACGACCGGCGCTCTCCCCTATTCCATGAGCGATTCGGAGAAGTGAGCGAGCCCCGCGCTCATCGGCGCCCGAGGGCTCCGTAGCGGTCGGCCCAGGCCTTGGCGAGCTCGGCGCCGTAGAGCAGGATCATCGCGGACCAGTAGACCCAGAGCAGCACGACGACGAACGAGCCGGCCGCCCCGTAGAACGACGAGACGGCGGTCTGCTGCAGGTAATAGAGGATCACCCGGTTCATCACCGAGAAGAGCAGCGTCGTGACGAGCGAGCCGAACCACACGTCCCTCCACTCGATGCGCCGGGCCGGGAGAATCCTGAAAACGAGCATAAAGAGGGTGAAGAGGACGAACGGGCTGATGATCCGGGGGAGTTGCGGAAGCAGATTTTCGAGAGCGGGGACCGTTCGTATGATCTCCGGACCCCTGACGACCTTCAAGGCGTTCAGGAGCACCAAGGCGTACAGGTAGAATCCGACGCACACGAGCATCAGAAAGGCGAGGAAGTGCGTTCGCAGGAGACGCAGGATGCCGCCGAGAAACCCGCGTCTTCCTTCCTCGGTCACCTTCCAGACGACGTTGAGCGCGTGGATGAGGTGCTGAAACGCGCCCGTCGAGAACACGAAGAGCAGCGCGATCGTGCCTCCCCCGAGCGCGAGGGCGTCGAACCGGCTCATGGCCATGTTGTCGAGGAGGAGGCTCACGGCCTGGACCGCTTTCGGCCCGAGGGAGTTTCCGACTTGCGAGATGATCTCCTGCTCGACGGCCTCGACTCCGGCGAGGAGCCGGAAGACGCCGACGATCACGAAGAGCAGCGGCGCGAGCGAGAGGAGCGTATGGTACGCGAGCGCCGCCGACATGGACGGCATGTTGTCGCGCGCGAAGTTCCTCCCCGCCTCGTTCAACAGGCTCGCGAATTCGCGCACGTAGAAAATGGGCGGTTTCATCGCTTTCCCCTCGGACGCTTCGACGCACACCAGCCGCGAGTGTATCTCATGGACGCGCGGAATTCAATCATGTATCCTCGTACCGGCCATCGAATCGCGGCGACGGGCCGCCGGAATTCCGGCGCGGCCGTCGCAAGGAGGCTCGGATGATTCCGTCGAAGATGCTCGAAAACGCGTCGGTGAAGGAGCTGTACCGCTTCATGATCGAGAACCGGCTCTCCCGGAAGGCGCTCTTCGCCATCGTCAGCAAGCGGCTGCGGCGCGAGCTCCTCGCGGAGAACGCCGCGGGCCGCCCGCGGCGCGTGCAGGAGCTCAAGCACGCCTACATGATGGCGCTCTTTCACGGATTCGACCGCGCCATGACGCGCGGATACGTTTCGAAGAGCGTGACGGCGCGGCTCCTCGACACCGTTCTCGAAAACGTCATCGTGAACGAGAAGACGCCCGTCGAGCCCGGGGCGAACCCGCTGCTCCTCGTCGTGAGCCCGACCGGCCGGTGCAACATCAAATGCGAGGGATGCTACGCGGCGAGCGACGCGGCGCGCGGGGCGGGGCTCTCCTTCGACGTATTCGACCGGATTCTCACGGACAAACGGAAGCTCTGGGATTCGTATCTCACCATCGTCTCGGGGGGCGAGCCGTTCCTCTGGCGGGACGGCGGCCGCGGACTCCTCGATCTTGTCGAGAAGCACCCGACCGAGTTCTTCATGGTGTACACGAACGGCACCCTCATCACGGACGACGTCGCGAAACGGATGGGGGAGCTCGGTAACATCTCCCCCGCGATTTCGATGGAGGGATTCGAGCGGGAGACGGACGCGCGCCGTGGCCCGGGTGTGTTCGCCAAGATCCTCGAAGCCTTCGAGAATCTCCGGCGGCACGGCGTTCCCTTCGGCATCTCGGTGACGCCGACGAGCAAGAACTGGAACACGGTCACGAGCGACGCGTTCATCGACTACTGCTTCGAGGGGCAGGGCGCCGTGTACGCGTGGTGCTTCCAGTACATGCCGATCGGGAGCAGTCCCGATCTCGATCTCATGGTCCCGCCGGAGGCGAGGATCGAGATGCTCCGGCGGACGAACCATATCGTCCGCGACAAGAAGGTGCTCTTCGCCGACTTCTGGAACAGCGGGATCGTGAGCTACGGATGTATCAGCGCGGGCCGGGCCGGCGGGCAGTTCTACATCGACTGGAACGGCGACGTCTCGCCGTGCGTCTTCGTGCCGTATGCCGTCGACAACGTCTATTCGCTCTACGAGCGCGGCGAGAGCCTCGAGGCGCTCCGGAACGCCCCCTTTTTCCGCAGGATCCGTGCGTGGCAGGACGAGTACGGCTTCGAGCGGAGCGCCGCGGAGGTCCGCAACTGGCTCTGCCCCTGCCCCATCAGGGACGATTTCGCTTTCCTCCGCGAAGCCGCGATTGAAACGAAGGCGCGGCCGATCAACGAAGCGGCGGCGCGAGCGCTGGACGATCCCGATTATCAGAAACGAATGGCGGCGTACGCGGCGCAGTACCGCGAGCTCGCGGACCGCGTATGGGAGCGGGAGTTTGCGGAGCGTTGATGGAGCCGGCGCGCGGACCGGGCGCCGTTATTCCCCGAACATCACGACGATGCCGGCCTTGAAGCCCCAGATCGAGCCGCTCGATCCGTAGTAATCGTAGTAGCCGTAGTACGGGTCGCAGGAGCCGCACCCGCTGTCGCCGCCGGTCACCCGCACGTTCCCCTCGGCGCTGAATCCGATCTCCTTCGTGACCGGCCAGATCCCGCCGAGGGCGAAGAGCATGCCGAACTCCGTCTCGCCCGAGTGCACGGCGGAAGACGCGTCTTCCGTCGATCCGGAGACGTCGAACGAGTGCGAAACGCCGCCGAAGCCGACCTCGAAGTAGGCGAACGGAGAGGTGTAATTGACGACGGGCGACATGAAGCCGATGAGGAAGTAATATTCGTCGAGATGCACGTCCCAATCGAGCGGTATGCATTCGTAGCCGGATCCGAAATCGTCGCAGAGCGTCTCGGCCCAATCCTCCATGCCGAACCACTGCCGGTCGTAGCTGAACCCGAGGTAGAACCGCCGGTCGACGGCCAGCCGCAGGGCGCCCCCGGTCGTAAATCCCGACGTCAACCCGTCGAACCAGTCTCCCGCGGCGAAGCTGTAGCCGGCGCTCCCGGCGAGCATGATTCGGTACCGCGGGCCGTACGGGATGTCGTACCGGCTCACCGATCCGCGCCGGTGGACGTTGCTTTGCCCCGATATCGACGGCATGGAAGGCGCCGCGTGAGCGCGGGACGGCATGACGCCGACGAGCGTGGAGATCGCGAGAACGGCTGCGAGCCATGGGGCCGCGAGGCGGATCATCGATTGCCGGGCTTCATTCATTGCAGCGCCTCCTGTGGATCTTTCCGGGGGGGGCAGCACAAGATAAGTGTAAGCGGCGAAACGACGGCTGTCAAGGGAAGTGTGCCCGGGCGAGCTTGACACCGCGCCGCCGCTTCGATACGATTCGGCCCATGTCGACGTTCACCGCGGTCATCCGTTTCACGTTCGAACACGAAGGTTGGTCGTCATGACGCAGGAGAAGAAGTTCGTCCCGTTCGTTCCGGCCGAAACGACAATGGCGGAGTTCACCTTCCGGGCGGTATTCCTCGGCGTCCTCATGGCGGTGATGATGGGCGCCGCGAACGCGTACCTCGGCCTCAAGGCGGGCATGACGATCGCCGCCACCTACACGACCGCCGTCGTCGGCATGGCCGTGCTCAAGGCGATGAAGGGAACGCTCCTCGAGGAGAACGCCGCGCGAACGGTGGGCTCGATCGGCGGCAACATCGCGACGGGGGCGATCTTCACGCTCCCCGCGTTCTCGATCGCCGCCATCTGGAATCCCTTCTTCTCGCTCGAGCATTATCTCCTGTCGACCGCGATGCTGGTGTTCGCCGGCATCCTCGGCATCATGTACGTGACGATCCTGCGGCGCGTGCTCGTCGAGGACGCGGAGCTCCCGTTCCCCGAGTCGATCGCGGCAGCCGAGATCCACAAATCGGGGCAGAGCGGCGTGCAGAATTCGCGCTTCCTGTTCATGGGCATGGGGGTCGGCGCCCTCTTCAGCGCGCTCGTCGAGTTCAAGTTCATCGCGGCGGGATGGCAGCGGATCGTCTCGCTCTCGAAGGGCGTGATGATGCTGCGCGCGCCGGGAATGAACCCGGCCTACTTCGGCGTCGGCTACATCATCGGCCCCGAGCTGGGCGCCCTCAACTTCGCGGGCGGCGTGCTGGCCTGGGGGCTGCTCGTCCCGCTGCTGGTCTTCTTCCTGGGCCCCGGCCTCATCGAGCGTTATGCCGCGGACGCCCTGGCGGCGGCGGGGGCCGAGACCCCGACCAGGATCCTCACGGCGGCGCAGGCGGACGCGATCGGCTGGAAGAACGTCACGGCCCATCTCTA
>JBFYZJ010000187.1:0-2527 GCA_041309565.1 Candidatus Krumholzibacteriota bacterium | reverse complement strand
ACACACTATATCTGGTATGCAATATTGTGTCTCGCCACAATATATAGAAATAATAGATAGAGGGCAGGGCAAAACGGTTCATCATTATAAATAATTGCAAGAACGGAGGTTGTCATGGATTCGACGAGGATGAAACCGCAGCTTTCCGAAAATGCCCTGCGTGTTCTCGAGAAGCGCTACCTTCGCAAAGACGCGGACGGAAACGTGACGGAAACGGGGGAGGAGCTGTTCCGGAGGGTCGCGAACAACGTATCCTCGGCGGAGCGGCTTTACGGCAAGGCGGAAGGGTGCCGGCAGTGGGAAGAGGAGTATTACCGCATGATGGCCTCCCTCGATTTCCTGCCCAATTCGCCCACGCTCATGAACGCGGGCGCCGAGCTGCAGCAGCTCTCGGCGTGCTTCGTCCTTCCGATCGAGGACTCGATGGAGAGCATCTTCGAGACGATCAAGCATACCGCCCTCATCCATAAGAGCGGCGGGGGGACGGGATTCTCGTTTTCCCGCATCCGTCCGAAGAACGACGTCGTGAAGACGACGAAGGGCATTTCGAGCGGCCCGATCTCCTTCATGACCGTCTTCGACGCGGCGACGGAAACGGTGAAGCAGGGAGGCACGCGACGCGGCGCGAACATGGCGATCCTCCGCGTCGACCATCCCGATATCCTCGATTTCATCTCCGCCAAGCGCGACAACTCGAAGCTCAACAACTTCAACATATCGGTGGGAGTCACCGACGAATTCATGAAGGCCGTGAAGGAGGACCGCTCGTACACGCTCGTCAATCCGCACGGCGGCGAGGAGGTCGACCGCATTCCCGCGCGCAAGGTGTTCGAGATGATCGTCGAGTTCGCGTGGAAGAACGGCGAGCCGGGCGTCGTGTTCCTCGACCGGATCAACAAGTTCAATCCGACGCCGCACGTCGGCGCGATCGAGAGCACCAATCCGTGCGGCGAGCAGCCGCTGCTGCCGTACGAGTCGTGCAACCTCGGCTCGATCAACCTCTCGCACATGGTCGATCGGACCGGCGGCACGCCGAAAGTCGATTTCAAGAAGCTCGGCGACATCGTCGCGAAAGCGATGCGCTTCCTCGACGACGTCATCGACATGAACCGGTACCCGCTCGAGAAGATCCGCGAGATGACGCTGCGGAACCGCAAGGTCGGCCTCGGCATCATGGGATTCGCCGACCTGCTCGTGCAGCTCGAGATCCCGTACAACTCGAAGGAAGCGCTCGAGGTGGCCGAAGAGGTCATGGGATTCATCCAGCGCGAAGCGCGCGCGGCGAGCGCCTCGCTCGCCGAGGATCGCGGCACCTTCCCGTCCTTCACGGGGAGCATGTACGACAAGGACGGCGCGTCGAAGATGCGGAACGCGACGGCGACGACGATCGCGCCGACCGGCACGTTGAGCATCATCGCCGGCTGCTCGAGCGGCATCGAGCCGATATTCGCCGTGGCCTTCGTGCGGAACGTCATGGACAACGACGAGCTCGTCGAGGTCAACCCGCTGTTCAGGGAGATCGCTACGCGGGAGGGGTTCTATTCGGACGAGCTCATGAAGAAGATCGCGCAGAAGGGGTGCGTTCAGGAAATCGAGGAGATACCGGAGAAGTGGCGCCGGATTTTCATCACCGCGCACGACATCACGCCCGAATGGCACATCCGGATTCAGGCCGCGTTTCAGAAGTATACGGACAACGCCGTCTCGAAGACGGTCAATTTCCCGAACAGCGCGACGAAAGAGGAAGTCGAGAAGGTGTACCTGCAGGCGTACGAGCTCGGATGCAAGGGCGTGACGATCTACCGGGACGGGAGCCGTTCCGAGCAGGTGCTCAACATCGGCAAGGTGAACCGCGCCGCCGAGGAGAAGACGTACCCCGTCATCGACGAGTCGCTCCTCACCCCGCGGGCGCGCCCCGCCGTGATCACGGGAAGCACGCGGAAGATGACGACGGGCTGCGGCAACCTCTACGTCACGATCAACGAGGACGAGCACGGGCTCTTCGAGGTCTTCACGCAGATGGGGAAAGCCGGCGGCTGCTCATCCTCGCAAGCCGAGGCGATCAGCCGTCTCATCTCGCTCTCGCTTCGCGCCGGGCTCGATCCGAAGGCGATCGTCAAGCAGCTCCACGGTGTCCGGTGCCCGAATCCCGGATGGGAAAAGGGGGGAATGATCCTTTCGTGCAGCGACGCGATCGCCAAGGCGCTGGAGCGTTACCTGCTCGAGAAGAAGACCCCCGCGGGGATAAAGGCCGTGAAGGCCGCGACCGGCTACCGGGAGAAGATCGCGGGATCCTGCCCCGACTGCGGCGGCGCCCTCGAGCACGAGAGCGGATGCGCGGTGTGCCGGGAGTGCGGCTTCTCGAAATGCGGATGACGCGCGCGGCGCCGGTCGAATCGGACCGATCATCGAGCCCCCTTTCCGCCGGTCGCGAAGGGGGCTTTCGTTTGAGCCGGAAGGGGAGGGTGCCATGACCGAAAAGGTCGCGTTCACCAAGGCGCAGATGCTCTCGCCGACGCCGGTCGTT
>JBFYZJ010000186.1:0-10578 GCA_041309565.1 Candidatus Krumholzibacteriota bacterium | reverse complement strand
TGAGCTTCCTCTCGGGCGAGATCTCCTACGCCCTCGGCGATTGGGAGCGCGCGGCGGATGCGTTCATGGACGCCGCGAAGCGCGACGAGAAGGGCCCCTTCGCCGACGACGCGGCGTTCGCCGCCATCCGGTCGCTCGAGGCCGCCGGCAAGGACGCCGACGCCGCCAAGGCGTGGAAGGATTGGGAGAAGAAATATCCGCAAAGCCCGCTCGCGGGCGAGGCGCTCGTCGCCCGCTCGTGGAACGCGCTGCGGCGCGGGGCGCCGGCCGAGGCCGCGCGAGCGCTCGAGACGCTCGCCGCCCGGCACCGCTGGATGGAGGAGGATCCGCGCGTCGTTCTCGCGCGCTCGGTCGTCGCCTATCTTGAGGGGCGCTCCGAGGACGTCATCACGGCCCTCTACGAAGCTCCCGACGGCCCCGCGAAGACGTATCTCCGCGCCATGGCCTTCGAGGCGCAGGGCGCCGCGCTCAAGGCGGCCGCCCTCTATCAGGAAGTCGCCGAGCGCTACCCGCGCTCGCCGCTCCGCGACCCGGCCATGCTCGCCAAGGCCAACATCTTCCTCGCGAGCGGCGCCTACCGGAGCGCGGCCGAGGAGATGAAGCGCGTCGTCGAGAAATGCACGCGCGAGGACATCCGCGGCGAAGCGGAGATCCGGCGGGCGATGGCGATCTATCTCGACGGCAAAACGGAAGAAGGATTTCAGCAGCTCAGGGACGTCGCCGCGAAGCACGCAGGGACCGACATCGCGGCGCGCGCGCACTACTTTCTCGGCGAGGCGCTCTTCGCGGAAAAATCGTATCCCGAGGCGATCGCGGAGTTCAACCGCGTCCTCGCCGATTACTTCGAGCATTCGCTCGCTGCCAGAGCGCAGTACCGGGTGGGCCGCTGTCTCGACGCCCTCGGACGGGGCGCCGAGGCCACGAGCACCTATCAGGCCACGGTGGCGGGATACCCGCTTTCTCCCGAATCCCCCGCCGCGGCCTACCTCGCCGGCGTCGGGCTCATCGCGCAGAAGCGCCCGCTCGCGGCGGCCCCCTATTTTCAGCTCGTCCTCGACCGCTACGCGAAGAACGACAGCTCCGGCGCCATCGTCTTCGCCTCGGAGAACCACCGCGAGCTCGTCGAGGCGTCCCTCTGCCTCCTCGAGTACTCGTACCACATCTCGGGCAACCTCGGGCAGCTCTCCGGCGTGCCCCATCTGATGCTCCAGAAGATGCCGCCGAGCAAGTCCCCGTGGCGCGCGTACGCGCTCCTCATCGACGCCGACGCGCTCGCCGCGCAGGGACGCTTCGCCGAGGCCGAGGGAATGCTGAAGGGGCTCCTCGCCTCCTTCCCCGACCACCCCGTCGCGATCCCCGCCAACCGGCTGCTGGCGTGGACCTACGCGGAGCAGGGACAGGGCGATCTCGCGATCGAGACGGAAGAGCGCATGCTCTCGCGCTACGCCGCCTTCGGCGACGAGGCGAATTTGAGCTCGGCCTTCTACAACAAGGCGAACATTCTCTTCAACCGGAAAGAATACAAGGAAGCCGCCGCGACCTATGACGAGTACCTGCGGCGGTTCCCGAACCATCCGAAGCGGCTCCAGGCGCTCTACCAGGCCGGTCTCTGCTACCAGCGCCTCGATCAGAACGGCGACGCGGTGGACCGCTGGGAGGCGCTCGTGAAGGCCGATTCGGCCTCGGCGCTCGCCGAGCGCGCCCTCGTGCGCGCCGGAGACCTCTACTTCCGCGCCGAGTCGTACAAGGACGCCAAGCGCTGCTACGGGCTGCTCCTCGAGAAGTTCTCGTCGAGCAGCGCCGCCGCGATGGGGCTCCTGCGCATCGCGCAGTGCGAGTACAACGCGGGAAACGACGAAGAGGCGCTCAACCGCTTCTCCGAGGTCGCCGCGCGCTTCCCGGAGAGCCCGATCGTGAAGGACGCCGAGCGGGGCATCGAGCTCGCGCTCTACCGCCTCGGCCAGCGCGCTGACGGAAGCGAGGTGCTCGCGCGCCTCGTCGAGCGCTATCCGACGAGCTCCTTCGCCGCGGACGCGCAGTTCGAGATCGCCATGCGGAGCTACAAGGCCAAGCGCTACGCCGAGGCGGCCGAGGAGTTCCGCCGCGTCGTGAGCCAGTTCCCCGGCTACTCGGCCGCGGACCGGGCCCATTACCTCATGGCGGATTCGTACCGCGAGGCGGGCGCGGGACATGACGCGCTCCTCGCCTACGAGCAGTTCCTGAGCCTGTTCCCGGAGAGCGAGTTCAGGCCGACCATCCGCTTCCGCCTCGGATCGATGAAGTTCGAAGACGAGAAATATCTCGAGGCCGCGGTCGATTTCACGGGCGTCGTCGACGGAGAGGCGCCGAAGGACATCGCCGCTGCCTCCCTCTACAACCTCGCGCTCTGCAAGCGCATGCTCGGCGACACCGAAGGGACCGCCACGGCGCTCGAGCTCTACCGCGAGCGATACGGCGCCTCCGACGAGCGCGCCGCCGACATCGCCTACCAGCTCGGCGACATCTACGACAAGGCGGGCCGCGCGGAAGCGGCCGCCGAGGAGTTCGCGCGGGCGCTTTCGGCGAAGCCCGAGGCGCGTCTCGCGATCGAGCTCCACTTCCGCGTCGGCTACTGCGCCGAGCAGGGCGGAGACGACGAGCGCGCGATCGCCGAATACCGGAAGGCGTACGCGGCCGAGGAGAAGGACGACGATTACCGGCTCCTCGCCGTGGCGCGCCTCGCCGCGCTCCACGAGAAGCTCGGAAACAACGACAAGGCGCTCGCGGCCTACCGCGATCTGATCAGGAATTCGAAAGACGAAGAGTTGGTCCTGGCGGCCAAGGAGCACGCAGAACTGCTCAAGGCCGCCTCCAAGTAGCCGAATGCAGGTAACGGGCAGACGGACAAACAAGGAGCGTGAACGATGGGTACCGGGTATGACTGGATAGAAGTGACTCGCACGAGCGTGTCGATGATGGCGCTGGTCGCCTTCAGTGTCGTCAGCCTCGGCGTCATCCTCGAGCGGCTCTACTACTACTGGAGACGCGGGGGCAACGTGGATCATACGATGGAGCAGGTAATGCGCGCGATCCGCGAAGGCGACCTCCGGGGCGCCGCCCGGATCTGCCGCTCCTGCAAGCATCCCATGGGCGCCGTGAGCGCGCAGCTGATCGAGAGCGGCAAGTTCAACGAGCAGGAAGCCGAGGAGCCGATCCAGATCGCTCTCAGCGAGCAGAAGCTCCTCCTCGAGCGCAATCTCGCCATACTCGGAACGATGGCGGCCGTGGCGCCGCTCGTCGGCCTCCTCGGAACCGTCACCGGCATCATGCGGGCCTTCAACGACATGTCCGCCACCGGCTCCGGCTCGCCGTCCGTCGTCGCGGCGGGAGTAGCCGAGGCGCTCATCACGACGGCGATCGGCATCATGATCGCCGTGCCCGTTCTCATGCTCTACAACGCCTTCGCGCGCCGCATGAACGTCATGCTCACCATCGCGGAGAACGACGTACGGAGCATCCGCGCGGCCGTCGCCACCGGCATGGACCGGCGTCCCGCCGGTCGCGAAGAGCGCGATACGCGCCGGAGCCGTCCGCGCGCCGAGGCGCTCGCGGAAGACGTCATCGTGGACGATCTCGAACCGGTTCGCTGAACGAGGTGCGCGGCATGGCACAGAAACGACGGAATGGAAAGCTCGAGACCTTGAGCGAGATCAACGTGACGCCGATCATCGACGTTTCGCTCACGCTCGTGGTCATCCTGCTGCTGCTCACGCCCCTCGTGTTCGAATCGAGCATCGCGGTGCGCAAGGCGATGGCGAGCGCCAAGGCGTCGCCCAAGGAGGAGAAGCAGGAGCGCGTCGAGCTCGGGGTCGTCTCGGAGGACAGCGTCACCGTCAACCGGCGTCTCGTCGCCCGGGCGGAGCTCGCCGGCGTGCTCGCCCCGCTCCTCGCGGAGAAGGCCGAGCGGCGCGTCGTGATCGAATGCGCGGACCGCGTGTCGCACGGCGCCTTCGTCAACGTGCTCGATCAGGCGAAGCTCTGCGGCGCGTCCGAAATCGCCGTGCAGGGGAGGTAACATGAGACGGATCATCGAGGATTCTCTGCCGCTCAGGGCGCGGATCAACGTGACGCCGATCATCGACGTCTCGCTCACGCTCGTCATCATCCTCCTCATGACCGCGCCGATGATGGCCGTGCCCGAGGTGGACATCACGCTCCCCGCCGCGAAGGCCCGGGAACACGACAGCGAGGGGCGCGTGAGCATCACCGTCGGCACGGGCGGGGAAATCGCCATCAACGAACAAACGGTGCGTCCGGGCCTGTATCTGCCGACGCTCAAATCGATTCTCGCGAAGGAAGAGAACAGGGACCTCCTCGTCGTCGTCCGCGCCGATCAGGAGATACCGTACACCGTGATTGAAGAAATACTGAGCGGGGCGCGCACGGCCGGCGCGAGCCGGATCGCCATCGCAACGCTTCAGGACGATAAGGTGAAACGATGAATCCATACGCGTTGAGTCTCGAGATGGCCGCGATCGCGTCGCGGACAAGGAAGATCATGATGGCGAGCGTCGCCATCCACGTCTTGCTCTTCCTGTGGCTCGGGATGCGCCATACGATCCTGCCGTCGACGCCGACGCTCACGGAGATCACGTGGCTCGATCCGGCGCCGGTCCCGCCGCCGGCGGTCGCGGCGCCGAAGCCGGCGGCGAAGCGGATCCTCGTGACGCCGCCGCAGAATCCCGAGCATTTCGTGCGCAAGACGGACGAGAGCGACTTCGCCCCCAAGCCGCAGGCCAGGGAGGCCTCGGAGGACATCATCCGCCGGAAGCTCGCAGCGCTCGAGCGCAAGGCGAGCACGTCGCAGGCCTCGATCGCCGACATCGCGGCGCCGAAGGCGTACGACCGGCCGGCGCTCGCGGGCGTGTCGAGCGATCCCGCGGCGAAGAGCGTCACGCTCGCCCGTCAGAGCGGCCCCTCGTCGCGCCCCATCACGCTCGGACGGACCGCCCCGCAGCGGTCCGCGGCCCCCGCGACGATCGCCTCCGCCCCCGAGCGGGCGGTCGCGGCGGCGAAGCTCGACAAGAAGGATTCGTCCGCGCGGCGCATCGTCGACGGCATGAGCCTCGTCGGGCCGGTGGCCGATCGCGCGCTCGTATCGCACCGCAAGCCGGATTATCCCGAGTGGGCGAAGACGGACGGCGTCGAGGCGACCCTCACCCTCTACTTCATCGTGCTGCCGAACGGGAAGGTGAAGGAGAACATCGTCATCGAGAAGACCTCGGGCTTCGGGGATTTCGACCAGAACGCGATCGCGGCCCTGCTCGCCTGGCGATTCGAAGCGCTGAAGAGCGGGGAAACGGGAGAGCAGTGGGGATCGATAACGTTCAATTTCAGGCTCACCGACTGAACAAAACGGAGAGTGGATCTATGCGCCCTATGTTGATACGCATCGTCCTGGTGGCCGGAGTCGCCACCATCGTCGCCGCCGTCATCATCGCCCTGTCGGGCGCGGCGAGTGCCGATCAGCAGAAGAAAGCGGCCCCGGCCGGCGCCACCGCCGACAGCTCCATGACGCTCAAGGGGGGCGAAGAGGGCACCGTCTTCAAGACGCTGACCGTCGAGGGAGAAGACCGCGTCCACATCGAGTTCGAACGCCCCGCGCTCAGGCTCGATCTCGACCCGCTCAAGGCCCCCGGCCTCGACTGGCAGAACACCCGCGAGATGCTCGCCCGGTGCGGCATCGACTACGTCTCGCCGCTCGTGGCGCTCTCGGCCGACGAGCGCTCGCCGTACCTCGCGCGCCCATGGCTCGACGTGTTCGCGTCGGGGAACGTCGCGCGCTTCCGCCCCGCGCTCAAGGATGTGGCGAGCTGGCGCATGACGATCGCCGATTCGCGCAGCCGCACGGTGACCGTGTACGAGGGAACGGGCGAGCCGCCCGAGGAGCTCGGCTGGAACGGCTGCTCGAAAGACGGCAAACCCATGCCGCCCGGGCTCACCTATTCGTACGTGCTCGAGGCGGTCGACCGAGCCGGCAACAAACGCAACTTCGTCGGCAAGGGCTTCGAGCTTCCCCCCTACGCGCTGGAGACCCCGAAGGAGATCGTGCTCATGTTCTCCGGCGGGGAGCTCGGCGCCGCGCCGTCCCGGGGGCAGGCCGCCGCGGCCGTGCCGCCGGCGCTCGTCCTCGCCGCGGCGAGCAGGCTCAATCAGGACGTGCCGTCCGACCGCCCCATCGAAGTCGGCGTGACGGCCCGGAGCTACAAGGAGGCCGACAACCTCGCGCAGCGGATCGGCAAATCCCTCCAGCCCCTCCTCCTCGGGGAGGCGAGCCGCGTCCAGTATTCGACCGAGGTGCAGCCCGACGCTCCCGCGGCTGGCACCGTCGCCATCCGGGCCGCGCGCTAGAAGCGGCGCCTATTTCTTTGACCTCCCGGCACGCGAAAGCGGGGGCAGGCATTTACAACCTCCCCCGCTTTCTGCTATCATGCCCCCATTCGAGAAACCGGTCACGAAAGGGGGACCTATGAAAGGCAACGCCAAGGTCATCGCGAAGCTGAACGGCCTCTTGGCCGAGGAGCTCACCGCGATCAACCAGTACATGGTGCACTCCGAGATGTGCGACGACTGGGGCTACAAGAAGCTCCACGAGGTGAGCGAGAAGCGCGCCATCGACGAGATGAAGCACGCCGAGAAGCTCATCGGCCGCATCCTCTTCCTCGAGGGGCGCCCGACGGTGAGCAAGCTCAACAAGATCACGATCGGCGCGGACGTCACGATGCAGGTCAAGTTCGATCACGCCTCCGAGGCTGGCGCGATCAAGTCGTACAACGTCGGGATCAAGCTCGCGGCCGATCTCGGCGACAACGGCACGCGCGACCTCCTCACCGACATTCTCAAGGACGAAGAGGCGCACATCGACACGCTCGAGAGCCAGCTCGACCAGATCAAGCAGATGGGCATCCAGAACTACCTGACCGAGCAGCTCTGAGCGAGGAATTTCGCTATTAGGGCCCGGGCGTCCGCAATAGGAGGCTCGGGCCCGGCTTTTCCTCCCCTCGGCGGCATTCTTCACAAAAAAGGCTTGACAAGTGCCAAAAATACTCGCAATATGGCATATATATTGCCAAATTGAGACCAATTATGGAGCTAATAGGTAGATTCTTCGAGCCGCCGAAACAGAGCTACTTCCTCTTCGGGCCGAGGGGAACCGGCAAATCCACGTTTATCCGCCAAAGATACGGGGATTCGCTCTATGTCGATTTGCTCGATCCCGAGGCGCTCAGGCTGTATTCGGCCTCCCCGGAGAGGCTCCGCGAGCTTGTGCTCGGAGCCCCCGGCCGGAGCGCCGTGATCATAGACGAGATTCAGAAGGTTCCTTCCCTCCTCCCGCTCGTCCACTCCTTGATAGAGGAGAAGCGCGGTCTGACATTTGTCCTGACCGGATCGAGCTCGCGCAAGCTCAAGAGGACGGGAGCGGATCTCCTCGCGGGCAGGGCCCTCCTCTGCGGCCTCCATCCTTTTATGGCCGCCGAGCTGGGCGAGCGTTTCTCGCTCGAGAGAGCGCTGCGGGACGGGCTCCTCCCCATCGTCTGGGCCGCCGGCGATCCGCGGAAGGTTCTGGAGGCGTATGTCGCGCTCTACATCAAGGAAGAAGTCCAGACGGAAGGCATCATCAGGAACATCGGGACGTTCTCTCGGTTCGTCGAAGCGATGAGCTTCTCTCACGCCTCCGTGCTCAACCTGAGCAACGTCGCGCGCGAGTGCGGCGTCGGCCGGAAGACCGTCGAGGGATACGTCGGGATCCTCGAAGACCTTCTGCTCGCGTACCGGGTGCCGGTGTTTTCGAAACGGGCGGGGCGCGCGGTCGCCGTCCATCCCAAATTCTACCTGTTCGACGCCGGCGTGTACCGGTCGATTCGCGCCGCTGGCCCGCTCGATCGCTCGGAGGAGATGGAGGGACAGGCCCTCGAAGGGCTCGTCGGACAGCATTTGCGCGCGTGGATCGGCTATTCGAAATCGAAACACGAGCTATTTTTCTGGCGCACGCGGGCGGGGGCCGAGGTGGATTTCGTCGTGTACGGACCGGACGTGTTCTGCGCGATCGAGGTCAAGAACTCCGCCGTCCTGCACCCGGGGGATCTCAGGGGATTGAGATCGTTCAAGCAGGATTACCCCGAGAGCAGGACTCTCATGCTGTACCGGGGCAAGGATCGCCTGCTGAAAGGCGATATTCTCTGCATGCCGTGCGGGGATTTTCTGAAATCGCTCAAGCCCGATTCGTTCCTGATATGAGAATCGGAAGGAGGAAACGGTGGGCATGCGATACATGACAGGCTTTGCGGTCACGTTGATTATCGGTCTCCTCGCGCAGCCCGCGCGCGCGCAGGGCTCGCTCCTCTACTTCGAGGCGCAGGGGGTCATGGGCTACTCGAGCGCGGCGGACGAGGCGATCTATTACTCCATGATGCCGCTCGATGCGATGCAGAAACCGAGCGTCGGCTTCGACTGGATCAGGCGCCTCTCGACCGAGAGCCGCGACTTCGGCGTGCTCGGCGTGCAGGCGCGGCTCGCGTACAATCACGAGCCCGACCGCGAGCTCGAGCTCCAGCTCTACAACGCGTGGTTCAAGTACAAGGCAGGCTTCGCGGACCTCTGGATCGGCCACGACCGCCCCGCCCTCGGCCTCTCCTCCTACTTCGACTCGCACGGGCTCCTGCTCCCGACGCTCGCGATGATGGGCTGGGGATTCGACCGCGACTGGGGCGCCGGTCTCAACGGCGATTTCTCGTGGGGCACGATCGACGCCTCGTGGACCACGGGCTCCGGCATGCCGATCTACTTCAAGGGAAACTACCTCGCCACCGCGCGGATTTCGTTCGGCGTCCTCGAGGAGGGCAACTACAACTTCGGCGTCTCCGGCTCGTGGGGGGACGTCCTCGAGACGATGGGCTACGAGCTGATGTCGGACGATCCCGCGGCGTTCCACATGGCGGCGGTCGATTTCACCTACTTCCGGACGCGCTGGGAGAGCCGCCTCGAGCTCATGGCCGGGGAGCGGATGGACGAGCCGGCCTACGCCCTGTTCTGGCGCGGGACCATGAACGTCTTCTCGGAGAATCGCCTCAAGCTCGAAGCCCAGCCGGTGATCTGGAGAATGCTGGGAGAATCGAGCTTCGACCTCTCGGCGGGCCTCTCGTGGCAGGTCTATTCCGACCTTGCGCTCCGCGCCATGTACCAGTACCTCAACGATACCGAGGACAACAGAATCGTCTTTCAGGTGTACTATTACAGGGGGATGTGAGGAAAGGGGAGCGGATATGAAAAGGCTGATTCTGCTGACGATGGTTCTGATAGCCTTCGAGTCATCGGGAGTTTTCGGTGCGGTGGGGTGCGATCTGAACGATCCCGATCGGGACGTGAAGCGCCTGTTTCCGGAATCGACGGGGTACAAGGCGCTCTACGTCTCGATCGGGAAAAAGGGCGGCGAGCCGCTCCTGCGCGAGATCGAAGCACGCCTCGGCGACACGTTCAAGGGCCTCTACGAAAACATCGACGTGCCCTACACGATGTACCGCATCTACAAAGGCCCGGAGATCATCGGGTATATCCACGGGGTGAATCAGAAGGGGCATTACGGGGGCATTCAGGTCTTTCTCGCCCTCGATGCCGCGGGAACGATCAAGGCCCTCTACCTGCAGAAGCTCACGTCCAAGGACGCCGGGGCGTTCCGCGCCGAGTCGTTCGGGCGTGAGTTCGCGGGCCTGAGCCTGAAGGACTGGTACCGGTACGATCCCGTCACGAGAGCGGAGAATCCTCCCGGGCGGATCAGCGGCATCGGGAACCCCGCGCCCGGTTCGGCGGACGACTTCGCCGCCATCATGCGCGCCGTGAAGAAGAACCTCATCCTCGTCGACGAGTTTCTCCTCGAAAACGCGCACCTGAAATATTTCAAGCCCGCCGGAGCCGTAAAATCCTAGCGCGCCGCGCGACCAACGACCGGAGGCCCGTTCATATGATCAACATCTCCCGCATCGCCTATAAAAATCTTTTGCGCAAGAAGATCCGCAGCGTCCTCACGGTGCTCGGCATCGCGCTCGCCGCGTGGGTGCTCGCGAGCCTGCTCGGATTCAACAAGGGCTATCAGGAATCCCTCGGCAAGGACATCGACAACCTCGGCTACCAGATGCTCGTGACCGCGAAGGGCTGCCCCTACGAGGCGGCCACGCTCATGCTCAAGGGGGGCACGGGGCTCCGCTACATGGATCAGGACATCGCCGATTCGATCGCGGCGCAGCCCGAGGTTGACAAGGTCACGCAGATGCTCATGCAGGCCGTCTTCGATCCCAACAAGGGGGAGAGCGGCGGCGTGACGGCCTACCTCGGCGTCGACCCGGCGACCTTCCCGCAGATGAAGGGCGCGATGCCCTTCCAGGCGGGCGCGTGGTTCACCGAGCCCGACGCATATCAGGCGGTCATGGGCTACGAGGCGGCCGAGCTCGAGCAGCGCGAGGTCGGCGACATGCTCCTCATCCCCGAGAAGAACGTCGAGGTCACGGTCGTCGGCATCCTCGCCCGCACGGGCACGCAGGACGA
>JBFYZJ010000185.1:0-4589 GCA_041309565.1 Candidatus Krumholzibacteriota bacterium | reverse complement strand
CGTGTGCTCTTCCGATCTGTGTCGGTCGCCAGCGGCGCGACGACGCGTCCGCCGCCGGTCGCCAGGACGAGCCCCGCGCTGTCCCCGGGGCGCAGATCTCCGAGCGCGACGAGGAGGCGTGCCTTCGCCTCGTCGAAGGTCGTGCGCGCCAGGCGCCCGGCCGACATGCTGCACGAGTCGTCGAGGACGAAGACGACGTCCTGCCGCACCGCGCCGGCGGCGATCGTCGGGCCCTCGAGGAACGGCCGCGCGAACGCGAGCGCGACGAACGCGACGGCGAGCGCCCTGAGGATCAGGAGGACGATGTCCCGCAGGCGCAGGCGCCTCCGGTTGAGGTGCACGATCTTCTGGAGGAAGCGCAGCGTGCCGAAGGGGACGACGCGCTTCCTCAGACGGAATATGAGGTGGATGATCACGGGCACCGCGACGGCGCCGAGGGCTGCGAGGAAGAGGGGGTTCTCGTATCCCATGTCACGCCCTCGTCATCTCGTCCGCCGCCGCTTCGCAAGGTAGTCGACCAGCGCCCGATCGAGCCGCGTGTCGGTGCGCAGTTCGACGAAGTCGACGCTCATCTCGTCGCACTCGCGCCGGAGGAGAGCGACGTGCGCGCCGAACGCCTCGAGGTACGCCTTCGCGACGTCGGCGGTCTGCGTCAGGAGCCGGGCGCCCGTCTCCGCGTCGACGAATTCGACCAGGTCCCTGAACGGAAAGTCGCACTCCTCCGGCGAGAGCACCTGGAAGACGATGACCTCGTGCCCGTGGGTACGGAAGAGCCGCAGCGCGTCGACGATCTCGTGCGCCTCGCCGAGGCAGTCGCTGACGAAGACCACCAGCCCCCGGCGGCGCAGCTTCTCGGGGAGCCCGGCGAGCCCCTTCGCGACGTCCGTGCCGCGCGCGCTCTGGAGCCGGGCGAGCTCCCTGAGGATGCGCCCCAGCTGCAGCCGCCGCGCGCTCGAGGGGATCGCCGCGATCGGCCCGTCGGCGAACGTGACGAGGCCCGCGCCGTCCTGCTGCTTGAGCATCAGGTACGCCAGCGCCGCCGCGAGCTGCCGCGCGTAGGTGAACTTCGAGACGCGGCCGCCGCCTTCGCCGACCGACATCGAGCCCGAGCAGTCGAGCAGGATCGTGCACGCGAGGTTGGTGTTCTCCTCGAACTGCTTGAGGTAGAAGCGCTCGGTCCGGCCGAAGACCTTCCAGTCGAGGTAGCGCAGGTCGTCGCCGGGGGCGTACTCGCGGTACGAGGCGAACTCGGCCGAGAAGCCGTGGTAGGGCGAGCGGTGCAGCCCGATCAGGAATCCCTCGACGATGTAGCGCGCGATCAGCTCGAGGTTCCCGACCGCGGCGGCGACCGCCGGGTCGAGGAACCGCGTGTCGCCTTCGATCCGCCCGCGGCCGGCGAGCATCGTCTCACCCCAGCAGTTTCTTCACCACGTCGTCGGACGTCACCCCCTCGGACTCCGCATGGAAGTTCACGACGATCCGGTGGCGCAGGACCGACGGCGCCACGGCGCGGACGTCCGACTCGCTGACGCTGAGTTCCCCGCGGACGACCGCGCGGGCCTTCGCGCCGAGGATCAGGTACTGGCTCGCGCGCGGGCCGGCGCCCCAGCGCACCCACTTCTTCACGTACTCGGGCGCCTCCTCGCGCGTCGGCCGCGTCGAGGCCGCGAGGCGCACCGCGTACTCGACCACCGCGTCGGTGACGGGGATCCGCCGCACGATCCGCTGGATCTCCTGCACCTGCGCGGCGGAGAGGACCCGCGCGAGCGCCACCTCGCGGAGCGCCGTCGTCGCGCGGACGATCTCGACCTCCTCGGCGATGCTCGGGTAGTCGATCCAGATGTGGAACATGAACCGGTCGAGCTGCGCCTCGGGGAGCGGATAGGTCCCCTCGAGCTCGATGGGATTCTGCGTCGCGAGCACGAAGAACGGCCGCTCGAGACCGTACGTGTTCCCGCCCGCCGTCACCTGATTCTCCTGCATCGCCTGCAGGAGCGCCGACTGCGTCTTCGGCGGCGTGCGGTTGATCTCGTCGGCGAGGACGACGTTCGCGAACACGGGGCCCTCGATGAAGCGGAACACGCGGCGGCGCGTCGCGGGATCCTCCTCGAGCACCTCGGTGCCGGTGATGTCGCTCGGCATGAGATCGGGCGTGAACTGGATGCGGGAGAACTTGAGGTTCAGCGAGCGCGCGACGGTCGAGACGAGGAGCGTCTTCGCGAGCCCCGGCACGCCGACGAGGAGGCAATGCCCGCCCACGAAGAGCGCCGTGAGGAGCTCCTCGATCACGGTGTCCTGCCCGACGATCACCGAGGCGATTTCCCCGCGGAGCTTCCGGTACGCTTCGTCGAACTTCAGGAGTATCTGCTCATCCGTGCGATCGACCATGTGCCCTCCCCCTGCGTAAGCCCGATTTCCTCCCATTCCCATGCGGGACTCTGAGCGTATATTGTAACATACCTCCCGCCCCCTTCGCCGCAAAGTTCTCATTTGAAACAAGATGCCGCAGGCCAGGATCGCCTGGCCCTTTGAATACCAGCTCAACGCTTCCTGGGAACGGTGCTTGCATAGGACATTTTTATGAATAATTCCACCAGATGCCATGCAATTCTTGACAGAAATATCAATAATTGTTACATTTTGAAAAGGGGCAATTTTTATATTATTCGACTGTAATATAATCGATTGTGCTGATATTGGAGGCGGACATAAATGCGGACATATTTGCGGACACATCCGTGGATAACATTCTCTCTCGATTTGCGAAGGGCGGACTACAAGCTATGGCTGATGCTTGGCGAGGCTCAGTCCAAATGCAGGCACTACGAGGGTGTTCCTCTGCTGCCCGCTGTTGCCGAGGAGCTATACAAGGTCTTCCTTGCCAAGGGCGCGATTGCAACGACGGCGATCGAGGGAAACACCTTGACGGAAGCGGAAGTCCGGCAGCGCATGGAGGGGAAACTGACGCTGCCGCCCTCAAAGGAGTACCTCGGCCAGGAGGTAGACAACATAATCGAAGCGTGCAATTCGATCGGAAAACAGGTTCTGCAAGGGGAATCGTTCGATCTCAGCCTACCCGACATCAAGGCCTACAATAAGCTCGTGCTCAACAAGCTCCCCCTGGATGAGGCTGTCGTCCCCGGCGAAATCAGGAGCTATGACGTTTTCGTCGGCCGCTACAAGGGGGCGCCGCCCGAGGACTGCGAATTTCTCGTCCAGGCGCTCTGCAAATGGATCAACACAGAGATCGCCGGCCCTCGGGAGTACGCGATCGCTTTTGGAATCATCAAGGCGATCGTCACCCATCTCTACATCGCATGGATTCACCCATTCGCCGACGGCAACGGCCGGACCGCACGACTCGTCGAGTTTCAGATTCTGCTTGGCGTGGGAATTCCGGCGACGGCCGTTCACCTGCTCAGCAATCATTACAATCAAACCCGCGCGGAGTACTACCGGCATCTCGATATGGCGTCCAAGGGGGACACGGGCGCGTTCTCGTTTCTCGAATACGCTCTCGGCGGATTCATCGACGGCCTCACGGAACAGATCGCCGCGATCAAGAAACAGCAAATGGCCGTGCACTGGATCAACTTCGTGCATTCGACTTTCAAGGATAAGGACTCCGCAACCGAAATGAGAAGAAAGCGGCTCGTTCTCGACCTCGGGACTCGCGAGGCACCGGTGCCCATCGGCGAAGTGCGGCATATCACGCCCCGCATCGCCGAAGCATACGCTCATAAGACCGACAAGACCGTTCGGCGTGATATCAACGAGCTCAAGGCGATGGGTCTGGTCGCGGAAGATTCCGGCGTCGTACGCGCGAAGGAAGAGGTCATGCTCGCGTTCCTGTCACCGATAAGAAAGTGAGCGCCACCATGTTCTTCGAAACGAAGAAGCGGCGCCGCGCGCGCCTCATGAAGACTCCCCTCCCCGCGGAGCACCTCGCGATCGTCGAGCGGAACGTTCCGTATTGCGGCTTCCTGCCGCCGGCGGACCGCGAGGAGCTCCTCGGCCTCACGCAGGTCTTCCTCGCCGAGAAGAAGTTCGAGGGATGCGAGGGGCTCGAGATCACGGACGAGATGCGGCTCACGATCGCGGCCCACGCGTGCCTGCTGCTCCTCCACCGGAAAACGAATTTCTATCCGCTCCTGCATTCGATCCTCGTGTATCCGACGACGTTCGTCGCCCCGCTGAAGGAGCACGCGCCCGGAGGAGTGGTGATCGAGGATCTCGAGGAGCGCGACGGCGAATCGTGGGACACGGGCGTCCTCATTCTCTCATGGAAAGACGTGCTCGAGAGCGCCGCCGATCCGCACGACGGCTACAACGTCGTGTTCCACGAGTTCGCGCATCAGCTCGACGACGAGTCGGGAATCGCGGACGGCGCGCCGGCGCTTCCCGAGAAATCGATGTACGCGGAATGGTCGCGCGTTCTCGGTGCCGAGTACGACGCGCTCTGCAAGGCCGTCGAGCGCCACCGCCGGCCACTCCTCGACGAATACGGGGCCGAAAGCCCCGCCGAGTTCTTCGCGGTGGCGACCGAGACCTTCTTCGAGTTGCCGGGCGATCTCAAGGCCGAGCACCCG
>JBFYZJ010000184.1:0-5181 GCA_041309565.1 Candidatus Krumholzibacteriota bacterium | reverse complement strand
CTGTTCACCAAGTTCGATCGATCGGGTTGGATTCCGGAGAACGCTCCCCACGTGAGGATATTTCAGGGCACGCGGGGGGAGAAGCTGTCCCTCAAGGACTTCTTCACCATCGTCGAAGAGGTGCTCGCCACGAGGAGCGCGGCTCCGGTCGAGCACGAACGCCCGTGAGGGGGAAATGACGCCGTGCCGCTGTTGAGATCCAACGATACGTACGTCAGGCTGCTCCGCTATCTCGGGCCGATGTGGCGGCGTCTCATGCTCCTTTTCGCCGTCACGGCGGTGTTCGCCGCGCTGAGCGGCGTTTCGCTCGGGCTTATCCCGCCGTTTCTCCACATCCTCTTCGGCGACGGCGCGGCGCCGGCCATCACGGAGCAGGTGTCGGCGGAGCGCGGCATCCCGCTCCCCGAGTCGTGGGGGCGGGGGAAAACGGCCGTGCTCGGCGCGGCGGACGGCTTCATCTACCGCGGCACTCCCGTCGAGCGACTCGGCCGTTTCTGCGTCGTGTTTCTCGCGCTCATGATCTGCAAGAACATCTTCGGCTACCTGAGCATGTACATGACGATCAGCCTCGAGCAGACGGTGCTCTTCCGGGTGCGGGACGATCTGTACAGCAAGACGCAGATGCTCCCCCTCTCGTTCTTCGATCGCGAGAAAACGGGGCATCTCATCTCGCGCATCACGAACGACGTGACGAATCTGCGCGGCATCGTAGTGGGCTCGCTCACGAGCATCGTCCAGAACGGCCTCATGGCGGTCATCGCGATCGCGATCGTGTTCCTCACGTCCTGGAAGCTGTCGCTTCTCACGCTCGTCCTCCTTCCGACGAACGTCCTGCTCATCGGCGTCATCAGCCGCAAGCTCCGCAAGAAAAGCATGCGCGCGCAGGAGCGGATGGCCGACATGACGTCGGTGCTGCAGGAGACGATATCGGGCGTGCGGGTCGTGAAGGCGTTCGGCATGGAGGAATTCGAGAAGAAGAAGTTCCACGAGTTCAACTGGCGCCACTTCAAGGAGTACCTCCGGATGCGCCGCCTCGCCGAGCTCGCCTCTCCGACGAGCGAGACCCTCGGCACGGTGGCGGCGGTCGTCATCATCTGGTACGGCGGCAAGCTCGTGCTCCACGAGAACCTCGACCCGGCGAACCTCATGCTGTTCATCGGGGCGATGCTGTGGGTCATCGCGCCGGTCAAGAACCTGAGCAAGCTCAACAGCACGGTCAACGAGGGGCTCGCGTCGGGGGATCGCATTTTCCAGATTCTCGACATCGCCTCCGAGCACGAGGAATCGGGCACGGCGCTGATCGACGACTTCCGCGAGGAGATCGTCTACGAGCACGTCACCTTCAGCTACGGGAACGACATCGACGTGCTGCGCGACGTCAGCTTTCGCATCAAGCGCGGGGAGGTCGTCGCCGTCGTGGGGCCGAGCGGGGCCGGCAAGTCGACCGTCGCGGACCTTCTTCCCCGGTTCTACCGGCCGACGTCGGGACGGATTCTCATCGACGGGGTCGACATCGCGAACGTGTCGATCGCCTCGCTCCGCGCGCTGATGGGGATCGTTACGCAGGAAACCATCCTTTTCAACGACACGATATTCAACAACATCGCCTACGGCATGGAGAACTGCCCCGAGGAGTCGGTCGTTCGCGCGGCGCAAGCGGCGAACGCGCACGAGTTCATCCTCGCCGCCCCGCAGGGTTACCGGACGGTCATCGGCGACCGCGGCGTGCAGCTCTCGGGAGGGCAGCGCCAGCGGATCGCGATCGCGCGGGCCCTTCTCAAGAACCCGAAGATCCTCATCCTCGACGAAGCGACGAGCTCCCTTGACGTCGAAAGCGAGATGCTCGTGCAGGAAGCGATCGACCGGCTCATGAAGGGACGGACGAACTTCGTCATCGCCCACCGCCTGTCCACGATACGGAACGCCGATAGGATCATCGTCATCGAGGACGGGAGGATCAGGCAGATCGGCACCCACGAGGAGTTGATCGGTGCGGAAGGGATCTACCGGAAGCTCTACCACATGCATGCGAAGCCGTGAGGCGATCCTCGTCATCGCGCCGAGCTGGCTCGGGGATGCCGTGATGGCGACCCCGTTCCTCGCCGCGCTCCGCGCGCAGCGGCCGGACGCCGCAGTCGACGTCCTGTGCCGGGATTATGCGGCGGAGATCTTCAAGCGCAATCCGGCGGTCGATTCGATCGTCGGGTTTCGGGGACGGAGCCTTCGGGCGCGGGTCGCGGCCGTGCGCGGGGCGGGCGCGACCGGCTTCGACGCGTGCTTCGTGCTGCCCCCTTCCTTTTCCGCGGCGCTCGTGTCCTTCGTTTCGAGGGGGAGGCGCCGGATCGGCTACGCGGGGAACGGGAGGAGGGTCCTTCTCACGGATGCGCTCGACGAAGCGGGCTATCGGGCCGGGCATCTCTCGGAGGCGTACGTGAGACTCCTCGAGCGGTACACGGGCGCGGCCGAGCCCCGCCTCTTCGCGCCTGTCGTCATTCCGCCCGCGTCGTGGCGGGAGACGGCGCGGGAGCTCATGGGGGAGGATCGCTATTTCGTCATTGCGCCCGGCGCGACGTACGGCTCGGCGAAGGTATGGCCGCACGAGCGATACGCGGCGCTCTCGCGGATGCTGTTGGGCAGGATGGGCGGATCGGCCGTCATCGTGGGGAAGGGAGAGGAGCGGGAAGACGCGGCCGCGCTCGCGGCGCGAATCGGGCCCGCCGCGCGCAATCTCGCGGGCGCGCTCTCGCTCGAGGCGCTCATCGCGGCGCTGCGGGGAGCGGTCGTGGTGATCGGCAACGACAGCGGTCCCGTGCACGTCGCCTCCGCGCTCGGCGTTCCGACCGTGGCCGTTTTCGGGCCGACGAGCGTCGAATGGACCGCCCCGCGCGGGCGCGCCGTCAGCATCGTGCGGGAGCGCATCGAATGCGCGCCGTGCTTCAAGCGGGAGTGCCCGTTCGGCGAACCTCGTTGTCTCGCGCGGATATCGGCCGAGGCGGTCTTCGATGCCGCGCTGTCGCTCGTCGAAGCGCCCGCGGGAGGAGCCGGCGGTGAATCTTGACGATGAGGCCCGGCCGCGGGGGGCGCCGCTCAGAATCCTCGTCACGAGGCTTCGCTATCTCGGCGACGTGATACTCACGACCCCGGCGGTCGCGGCGCTCAAGGCGCGCTACCCGGCCGCGGAAATCGATTACGCGACGGAGCTCCCCTACGCGGATGTTCTCACGGGAAATCCCCACATCGGCCGCGTCATCTGCCTCTCCCGCGACTCGATGCGGGCCGCCGGCGAGATCGCGTCGATCCGCGCTCGTCGCTACACGGCGAGCATCGATCTGTTTCACAATCCGCGAAGCGCCCTGCTGCTCTTTCTCGCGGGGATGCCGATACGGGCCGGGGGCGCGCGGGGGATCCGGGGCAGGCTCTATACGCACCGGTTCGCCGTTCCGGCCGGGACGCGGAGCGCGGTATCGCACCATATCGCGGCGATGGGCATTTTCGACGCCGCCCGGATCGATTCTCTGCCGCGCGTGTATCTCTCGCCGGAAGAGCTGATCGCGGGACGGGAGCTCCTCGAACGCGCGGCCGGCGGACGCGCGGGCGGCGGACCGGTCGTCGCGATCCATCCCGGCGGCACGTGGCAGGCGAAGCGATGGCCCGCTCCTTCCTACGCCGCGCTCGCGCTGCTCATCCGTGAGCGGCTGAACGGCCGGGCGGTCGTCGTCACGGGCCCGGGGGAGGAGGAGATCGCGGAGTCGGTTCGGGCGGCCGCGCCGGGCGCCGCGCTGGTGCTTCCGTATCAGCCCCTGCGGGGAATCGCGTCCCTGGTCGCGTCATGCGACGCCGTCGTCGCCAACGACGGGGGACTCATGCACCTGGCGGTGGCGATCGGGCGGCCGACGGTGGGCATTTTCGGCCCGACCGAACCTGACATCTGGTTTCCCTACGAGGGGAAGGGGCCATTCGCGCTCGCGAGCCGAAGGATGGATTGCGCACCCTGCCACCTGCACGAATGCGCGAGCGTGGATTGCCTCAAGGGCATCGAGCCCGCCGACGTGCTCGACCTGCTTGAAAGGGTTCTCGAGTGGAAAAAGCCGGCGCCCCGAACGGATTCATGATACGCGAAATCCGGTTTCTGCGCATCGAGCACGACAATTGCACTGATCGGGGGAGGAACCGGATAAGCCGATGTTGAATATTCGGTTGAAATAATGTGTTACTGATTGAATGACAGGATGTTAAAATGTTTATTAAAAGCAGAGTGTTAAATAAGTGCGCCCGTATGGGTATCCTGATCGGGGCGCTTTTTGTCTCCTTTTCCGGTCAGGCGATCGGGCTCGAAGAAGCGGACACGGCCCGGGCAGCGGACCCGCAGCTCGAGGGTTTCGAGCTCGTCCACCGTCTGCCGCGGCTCGTGCCGTTCGGGGAGGGAGAGCTTCTCACCTACTCGATTCAATACGGATTGATCTACGCGGGAGAGGCGACGCTCGAGATACGGAACATCGTGGAGCTCGACAGCGCGAAGGCCTACCATATCATCTCGACCGCCCGCACGAGCAGCGCGTTCGATCACGTGTTCAAGGTCCGCGACCGCCACGATTCGCTCCTCGACTACGATAACCTGTTTTCGCTCAGCTTCGAAAAGCACATCCGCGAGGGCAAATTCAAGCGGGACGAGAAGGTCACGTTCGACCAGAAGAGGCATCTCGCGATCTATCCGGACAAGCAGGTGCCGATTCCCCCGAACACGCAGGATTTCCTGAGCGCGCTGTATCATGCGAGAACGCTCACGCTCGAGGTGGGGCAGGCGACCGCGATGGCGAATCACACGGGGGGCAAGAACTATCCGATCTACATCAAGGTGCTTCGCCGGGAGCGAGTGAAAGTGCCGGCGGGGGAATTCGACTGTCTCGTCGTCGAGCCGGTTCTCCAGACGACGAGCCTGTTCGAGAACAAGGGGAAGTTGACAATCTGGGTGACGGATGATACGGTCAAAATGCCTGTTCTGCTGCGTTCGAAGGTCGTGATCGGAGCCTTCGAGGCGGTTCTCAAGAGCTATCGATTGAGCACCGCCGCGCATCGTGTCGTGGAGCGAAAGGACGTGCCGGGACATGCCGAGTAGGTTCGAGGAGATCGATCTCGCCCGCGTGAGGACCGTTTCCATCCGCGAGCGCGGGAGCAAGGTCA
>JBFYZJ010000183.1:0-3944 GCA_041309565.1 Candidatus Krumholzibacteriota bacterium | reverse complement strand
CTGTTCCAGCGCCAGTCGCCGTCGAAGTAGGACTCGTCGGGCCCTTCGTAGATGCAGTTCTCGGGACCCGGCAGAAATCGCGCCGTTATATCGCGGTAGAGCGCATAGTGGGAGAAATCGGGATCCGACATCGCGCCGACCGCTCCGTCACTCCAGGTGAGCAGAAGCCCGATCGGATCGAAGCTCTGCATGGCGGAGAAATCGACGGGCTGGGCCGGCACGATGTTGTCCATCGAGCACCCGCTGTCGGGCTGCGACTCCCAGAAGATGAACTGCGTGATGCCGTGGGCCATGACCATGAAGTGATGGAGCCCCGGGAGTTCGACCGTATAGTCGTAGAGCGTGGGCTCCGTCCTCGTGTAGGTCGGCGAGTTGGTGGCCGTAACGTACTCGAGAAGCTCCCACCCCTCCGCGGCGCCGCTCGTCGTGGAGAGGTAAATCTCGCCGGGGGCCGCCGAGGCGAGGCCCGCCCGGTCGAGGGTCTTCGCGCCCCGCTCGAGGAGAGCCTGGGTTTGGCCGAGCGGGAGCTGCCGCCAGACCGAGTATTTGGGTATATACGGCAGGAGCGTGGTCTCGAGCCGCGTTTTCTGCCACGCGACCGTCACGAAGCCGCCCTGGTCGGCGAGGACATCTGCCACGTCGGTCACGACAGGCGCGGGGTATCCCCAGTGCCCGTAACGCTCGATTCGCTGGGCGTACACTTCGCTGGTTGAGCCGTCGATACGATAATCCTCCCACGCCGCGATGACGCCTCCTTCTCCGTCGGAAGCGAGGTTCATTCGCAATTGATCCTGCGCCGCCCCGCAGAGTGCGACGCCGCTCCCCGTCCAATCCAGCGAGCCGCCCGAGAGGATTCTCTGCGCGTAGACGTCCCGCGTGGTGCCCGGACGGTAGTCTTCCCACGCGATGACGGCCCCGCCGTCCCCGTCGGAGACGATCGCGGGATGAGCTTGCGTGGCCGAGTAGCCGCACACGACGACGCCGCCGCCGTCCCAGACGCGGTACCCGTTGGAGCCGATGCGCTGGGCGTAGATATCCTGACTGGTGACGTTGTACATCGACCAGGTGATGATCGCTCCGTTTTGCATGTCCGTCACCATGGCGGGATCGTACATGCTTTCGACGGCCGTGCACACGAGGACGCCGTTCGCCGTCCACGCCGCTCCGCCATCTCCTATCTTCTGCGCGTACAGCACCCAATCGGCGCTGTTCCGGTAGTCGCACCACGCGATGATCGCCCCGCCGGAGCCGTCGGAAACGATGCGTTGGTTCTGCTGCGCGTTGGCGGCGGAGCAGAAGATCTGCCCGTTATTCACCCAGTCGACCGTCCCATCGGCGTCGATGCGCGTCGCGTAGATGTCGCTCGGACCGTTTCGGTGATCGTCCCACACGATGAACGCGCCGCCGAGACCGTCCGGAGCGATTTGAGGCTCGTGCTGCTCGAACGAGTTGGTGCAGATCGCCACGCCGTTCGCGGTCCATTGCCTGCCGCCGCCCGCGTCGACCTTCTGCGCGTAGATATTGGCTCCGCCGGCGCTGCTGTCCTGCCACGCGATGACGGCGCCCCCGGCGCCGTCGGGAACGAGACGGTAGTTCCGCTGCACGGTCGCCGCGTCGCAGATCGTCACGCCGTCGGTCCCCCAGAGGGGCGTTCCGGAGGCGTCGATCCTCTGCGCGAAGAGGTCGCGGATCTGTCCGTTGCCTTCGTTGAATATGACGATCGCGCCTCCCGCCCCGTCGGACACCGCTTCCGGAGAGCCGTAGTTCACCCCGCCCGTTTGTACGGGCGTGCCGCCCGACGTCCAGAGGATGTTGCCGTATCCATCGACCCTCTGGGCGTACATCCCCCACCCCGGCGCGACGGCCCGATAGTCCAGCCACACGATGATGGCGCCCCCCGCACCGTCGGAGACCGCCTTGGGATTCACGAGGCTGAATGCTCCCGATGAGATGAAGTTGCCGTTGCTCACCCACTCGGCCCGGAGATCGGTCGCGGCGCAGAGCGCGACAAGCGTGACAACGAAGAGAACGAGAAGGGATTGAAGCGGTTTGTGCATAGCGGTCCCCCTCTTGTATGGATACCCGCCCCTTCCTCTCGCACCCAACCACCAAAGGCGAGGCGCGCAAGGCCGGAGCCGATGACAAAAACTCGCTCGATATGCGGGGATGCCGTAGCCCAACGAGTCGAACCACGCGACAGCCCCCCCTGTAACGATGCAAGTTTAATAAGATGCCATTATATCATGCATTGCGCCGTTTTGGAAGAATCATTTTGCTGCGCGGCGCAAGAGGGCCGGCTCGCAAGATGGGGCGCGTCGAGATGCGTGAAACCCATATCGAGCGCCTGCGTATAAGACAATATAACCCAGGAGATAAATGCCCCTTCACCAACAGGAGGCAGCTGATATGAAATCGCCCGGCTACTTTCAAGTGCGGGGACTCGCGATCTTCTTCGCCCTGTGCATGACGTTTTATCCGCCGGCGGCCGCGAACGGATGGGAGAGCGTGAAATTCGCGGAGTCGCCGAAGGTCATCGAGCCTGCGGTCACGTATGTGTCGCAGGCGCCCGCAATCGATGGCGTTCTCGATCCCGAGTTGCGGGATCTTCCGGTCCGGAGCTTCACGATGGCCGAGAAATCCTCCATCGACAATCCTGACGTCACCTTGAGCTATCGCCTCGCGTACGGCGCGCAGTTCCTCTACGTCTATATCGAGGTTGTGGCGGATTCGCTCACGTACCGCGACCGGGCCTATCAGAACGGGGACGGATTTGCCCTCGTGCTGACTCATCCGGCCCCGGGTAACGCGCCGACGAGGGAGTTCTACGTGCTCGCGTGCTCGGCCGTCAACCGACCGAGCATGGAATGGACAAGGAACGTATTCTGGTACTACAACGTCGATCATCTCTTCACCCCGACGAGCGACGACACGAAGACCGCCTTTCTCGACGGGGACGGCACGATCACCTTCGAGCTCCAGCTCCCCTGGAAGGACGTTCATCCCTACCACCCGTGGTTGAGCGATGCGATCGGCTTCAATCTCGCCGTGGCCAAGGCTGTCGGAGAAAAGGGCACGAATTCCTACCGGGTCGTCGACGCGGAGATCGGGACCGAGAACGGCCCCCGCGAGTACGCGCTGCTCCGGTTCGAAGAGCCCCGCCACGCCGGCGAGCCGCGGACCTTCGTGCTCCTCGATCGTAACAACATCGCCGAAGGAGATACGCTGCACGCGCGCGCCGTCACCGTCGCCTCGCAGCCGGGCCCGGAAGAGCTCGTCGTATTCACGCAGGCGGGCGAGAAAGCGAATATCGATTATTCGATCGTGAGCTACGACTGCGGTCCGGGGCTCACGTTCGAGAACTTCGTCGTGAAATCGCACAACCAGCCGTCAGGCGGCTACGCCGCGAAATGGCTCTCGCAGAACAACGAATCCAAGGGGGAATCGGGATTCTCCATCCTCCCGACGTTCGATCCCGCGGCGCTGAAGCACCGCCTCGACGGCGCTCGCGAATCGCTCTCACCGGGAAGCCGCACCACCCTCGAATTCACGATCGAGGAAATAGGATCGGACCTCGAGAAGCTCTACCCGTACGAGACGGCCGCTGCGCCGCGCATCAGGCTCGAGCGGCTCATCGACTATATCGAGGAAGCCGAAGCGGGGAACGATCGATTCGCCGCCCAGCGGGAATTCGCGCGAATGGCGTACCGGTCCAAGCTCGACGACACGTTTCAGCCGTATATGGTCTATGTGCCGAAGGACTTCGATTCGAACAGGAAGTATCCGCTGCTCGTGTTTCTCCATGGAAGCGCGTCGACGGAAACCAACATCAGGGGCTGGAGAGACATCATCCCCGAGGGATTCATCGCACTCGGCCCGCGCGGCAGGGGCCCCTCGAACTACTACTGCTGGGACAATGCGCAAACGGATATCGCGGAGGCCATTCA
>JBFYZJ010000182.1:0-3602 GCA_041309565.1 Candidatus Krumholzibacteriota bacterium | reverse complement strand
GTTGCCCGCAATGTCGCGCATGATCTTGTTGGAAAACCCGAGCATGTACCGGGAAATGTCGAACGCGTTGTAGGAGAATCCGAGGATCGAGTTGCGGTATTTGCCCTCGCGCGGCTCGTCCACGCCCGATTCGTTCGATATCGTCTCGATGAGACGCACGTTGAAATCACGCTTTCTGCTCTTGAACGGCTCCGTGTCGAAGAGCGCGGCGAGGAGCCGCTCGGCGTCGCCGCGGAGCTTGTGCGTCTCGTTCTGACCGTAGCCGTCGCCGAGGACCGCGATATCGACCTTGTCGGGCGAGGGTCCGCCGTCGACGAGCTGCCGGACGCGGAAGCCGCCGTATCGACGCTCGGTGTTGATGTGGTAGTCGGCGGGATCGACGACGAGATCGTAGGCCGGTCTGAACACGTTCGTCCGGTCCCGCGTGTCGATTCTCACCTGCACGGGTGCCTTCGGAAGGGGAATGACGAGCGACTCGTGAAAGGTCCGGGGAAATCCGGCGATCGCCTCGCCGGTCGTCTTCCATTCGTCGAAGTGCGTCGAGAATCCGCGCGAATAGATCATCGTGTTCGTCTTCAGGTCGAAGACGCGGAGGATGCAGCTCCCGAGGTCGAGCGTGTCGAGCAGCGTGCTCGGATTTCCCGCCCAGTGCGGCTCGATCCGCAGCTCGTCGAGACTGTACGTCTCGCGCTTCGCGTCGCCGGTGTGGTAGAGATCGATCCTGAGCGCCTTCGCCGTGAAGAAGCGGTCGAAGTCGGGAGAGGCGCCGGGGGGATCGGCCGCGTCGATCCGAACGCCCGCCGTCAGGATCAACGCGATAAGCAGAAGACGACGCATCGATGACCTCCTCGGTATGCGGCGCGGCCGGGCCGTCCCGCGATGATCCCGCCGCTCAGCGAGAGCGGCTCACGCCTGCGCGCATGCACGATCGGGCGATCGGGCAGACCGAGCAGCGCGGCGACACCGGCGCGCAGACCGTTTTTCCGAACGTGACCAGCAGATCGTTTATCTCGAACCAGTACCCCCTCGGGAGCGCCGCGCGGAGACAGGCTTCGGTTTCGGCGGGCGATTTCGTGCCGACGATCCCGAGCCGGTTCACGACCCGGTGCACGTGCGTGTCGACGCAGATCCCCGGGAGGGCGAATCCGAGCGTGAGCACGAGGTTCGCCGTCTTTCTCCCGACGCCGGGGAGCGAGAGAAGCCCCTCCATCGTGTCGGGCACGCGGCCGCCGAAGTCGCCGGCGACCTTCGCGGACAGGGCGCGGATCGCCTTCGCCTTCGTCCGGTAGAATCCGGCGGGATAGATGAGCGTCGCGATGCGCTTCTCGGCGAGGGCCGCGATCGCCTTCGGGGTCGCGGCCTCGGCGAAGAGCCGCCGCGCCGCCTCCCCCGTCACCTCGTCCTTCGTCCGGGCGCTGATCACCGTCGAGACGAGCACCCTGAACGGATCGCGGCTCCGCCGCGCGATTTCCGTGACCGAGGGAGCGCGCTCCCCGCGAACCGCCTTCCGCACGGCGGGCAGGACGCGGCAGAGCACGACCGTCGCGGCTCGCTTCCCGCGCGGAAACCACTCGGGGCTCGGATCATGCAATTTCGACTCAGGTATCGTCATACGAACTTCCCGCGAACGACATGAATTCTATACGTTATCACACGTTCGACGCCGCTTCAACTCATTTCCCTTGACAGAGGGCCCCGCCGGTTTTTATTCTAGCACGTTCCCGAACGAGGAGGATACGCCATGGATTGGACCTTCACTGACGAGCAGAAGATGCTCAGGGACATGGTCCGCAAGTTCGTCGCCAACGAAATCAAGCCGATCGCGGAAAAGATAGACCAAGAGGAAAAGATTCCCCGGGAACTCATCGCGAAGATCGCCGAGCTCGGACTCCTCGGCGTCTCCTTTCCCCCCGAGTACGGCGGCTCGGGGATGGGAGAAACGGGCTACTGCATCGTGCAGGAAGAGATCGGACGGGGCTGCTCCTCCACCGCGACCTTCATCGGCGCGCACCAGAGCATCGGAAGCTCCGGCATCTACCTGTTCGGCACCGAGGAGCAGAAGCAGAAGTACCTCGTGCCGCTCGCCGAGGGGCGCAAGATCGCCGCGTTCGCGCTGACCGAATCGAATGCCGGCTCCGACGCGTTCAACAGCGAGTCGACCGTCGAGGACAAGGGGGATCACTGGCTCCTCAACGGACGAAAGACCTTTATCACGAACGGAAGCTTCGCCGACGTCTTCACCGTATTCGCCAAGCATCGGGGCGGGAAGGCCGACGGTAAGGTCTCGAGCTTCATCGTCGAGAAAGGCTCTCCCGGATTCACCATCGGAAAGATCGAGCACAAGATGGGGATCCGCGGCTCGGAGACCGCCGAGCTCGTCTTCGAGGACGTGAAGATCCCATATGAAAATCTTCTCGGGCGCGCGGGACGCGGGGTCATCGTCGGCATGCGCATCCTCGCGTGCGGGCGTCTCGGCCTCGGCGCCGCGACCCTCGGCGCCGCGAAGGAAGCGCTCGCGCTGAGCGCCGCCCATTCGAAGGAGCGCGTCCAGTTCGGGCACAAGATCTCGCAGAATCAGGCGATCCAGTGGATGCTCGCCGACATGGCGACCGAGATCTACAACATGGAGTCGATCGTCTACCGCACCGCGTGGATGTACGATCAGGGAATGGACGTCACGAAGGAGTCGTCCATGGTGAAGCTCTACTGCTCCGAGGCGCTCGACCGCATCGTCGACACGGCGCTCCAGGTCCACGGCGGATACGGCTACATCCGCGAGTATGCGATCGAGCGGATGTACCGCGATTCGCGCATCAACCGGCTCTTCGAGGGGACGAGCGAGATTCAGCGCCTCATCATCGCGCACGAGGTGCTGCACGCGCGGCAGCTCTAAGGAGCGCGCGTCGAAAGACATCGCGCGGCCGAACCGGCGCGCCGCGCATGCATCGATAACGAACGGGAAGGCATCGCGCCTTCCCGTTCGCCGTTTCAGATCCCCTCGAGGAATCTCGGCACGCGGTACTGCACCGCCTCGGCGAGGTGCCGGGCGGCGATCGTCTCCGCGGCGTCGAGGTCGGCGATCGTGCGCGCCACCTGGACGATGTTCCGCCTGCTCCGGGCGCTGAAGAGGAGCCGCCGCTGCGCCGCCGCGAGAAGCTCGCGCGCCTCGCGCTCCATCGAGTCCGGCGATTCGAGGCGAGCCGCGCTCGCGCCGGCGTTCCGGACCGCGTCGTCCGCGCCGCGATGGCGCGACCGCTGCCGCTCGACCGCGGCGAGCACCCCCTCCCGCATCTCGCGCGAGCCGGCGCCCGCGCATTCCGGCGCGTTCTCGAAATCCTTCGGATCGACCGGCTTCACCGGCACGTGAAGCGCGATGCGGTCGATGAGCGGCCCCGAAATCTTGGCGAGGTACCGCCGGATCGAGATCGGCGTGCACCGGCAGGGCCGTGCGTCGGCGCCCGCGTATCCGCAGGGGCATGGATTCATCGCGGCGACGAGCTGGAAGCGCGCCGGATAGGCGAACGAGAGCCCCGCACGCGCGATGACGATCCTCCCCTCCTCGAGCGGCTGCCGCAGGCTCTCGAGCACGTTTCGCTTGAACT
>JBFYZJ010000181.1:0-3923 GCA_041309565.1 Candidatus Krumholzibacteriota bacterium | reverse complement strand
CGGTCTCGACGAGTTCAGCGCCGGTTCGTACCTCATCCCCACGATCAAGAAGATCGTCCGGTCGGTCACGTTCGACGAGACGCGGTCCCTCGTCCGCAAGGCGCTCACGATGGGGACGGCGCAGGAGGTCCGCGAGCTGATCGATCGCTTCATCCACGAGAAACGGCCCGAGCTCAAGGAATTCACCCCGGAGGCCGGCTCATGAGCCAGGAAGATCTGACGAGACATTACCGCGTCGACGCGGGCAAGATGCTCGATCTCGCGCTCGCGCTGCCCGATCACGTGGAGGAGGCGTGGCGCATGATGCGGTCGTTCAAGGCCGCGCCGCCGAAGCGGAAGGGCCCCGTCATCGTCTGCGGGATGGGGGGATCGGCGATCGGGGGGAAGCTGCTCCTCGACCTGATCCGTCCGGAGGCAGGCACGCCGATCGTGCTCGAATCGGGATACACGCTCCCCGCGTTCGCCGACGCGACGACCCCCGTCGTGTGCGTGAGCTACAGCGGCAACACCGAGGAGACCCTGAGCTGTTTCCAGAACGCGCTCATGCGCCGGTGCCCGGCGTTCGCCGTCACCTCGGGGGGCGCCCTGGCCCGCGAGGCGGACGCGGCCGGTGTGCCGGTGATCCGCGTTCCGGGCGGGATGCCGCCGCGCGCCGCGCTCGGGTATCTCTTCACGCCGCTCATGGCGCTCGTGTCGAAGTGGGATGTGTGCCGGATCGCCGACGAGGACGTCGATACGGCGGTTCGCAAGAGCCGCAAGCTCGCCGAGAAATACTCGCTCGCCGGGGATCCCGTCGAGTGCCGCGCTCTCCAGCTCGCGAAGCGCCTCTACGGGAAGACGCCCCTCGTGTACAGCGGGAACGGCCTGCTGCGCGCGGCGGCGTACCGCTTGAAGTGCCAGTTCAACGAGAACGCGAAGAGCATGGCGTTCGCGAACTATTTCCCCGAGCTCGGCCACAACGAGATCATGGGCTGGGAATGCCCCGAGCGGCTCCGGAGCGATTTCTATCTCATCATGCTCCGGGACGCCGAGGATCACGCGCGCGTGCAGCGGGGGATGGAGGCCGCGTACCGGATGCTCGAGCCGCTCGGCGGCGGCGCGATTCTCGTCGAGAGCGAGGGGGATCCGGGGCGCGGGGGGCGCCTCGCGCGGCTCCTCTCGATCGTGCTCCTCGGCGATCTGACGAGCATCTATCTCGCCGTCGAGTACGGGAAGGATCCGACGCCGATCGAGAACATCGATCGAATCAAGGAAGAGCTCACCACGGAGGACGCATGAAGGCGATCATACCGGTCGCGGGGATCGGGAAACGGCTGCGGCCGCACACGCTCAACATACCGAAGGCGCTCCTCAACGTCGCGGGGAAGCCGATTCTCGGGCACATCGTGGACAGCCTGCTCGGGATGGGAGTCAAGGATCTCATCCCCATCGTCGGCTACAAGGGGGACCTCATCCGCGAGTACCTCACGTCCACGTACCAGGTGCCGATCACCTTCGTCGAGCAGACCGAGCAGAAGGGGATCGCCCACGCCGTCTCCCTCGCGCGCGAGCACGCCGATGACAGCGAGCTCATCATCATTCTCGGCGACACGATCATCAAGACCGATTTCGCGCGCATTCCGAAGGCCGGCGGCTGCGTTCTCGGCGTCCGTGAGGTCGCCGACCCGACGCGATTCGGCATCTGCGAGGTCGAGAAGGGGATCGTGCGCAAGATCGTCGAGAAGCCCGAGCATCCGAAGGGAAACCTCGCGCTCATCGGGCTCTACTACTTCAAGGATTCCCGGCCGCTCTTCAAGGCGTGCGCGGAGATCATCAAGAAGAACATCATGACGAAGGGGGAGTACCAGATCACCGACGCGCTCCAGCTCATGATCGACCGGGGGAGCGAGTTCCACCCCTACCACATCGACGGCTGGTACGACTGCGGCAAGGTCGAGACGCTGCTCGAGACGAACCGCATCCTCCTCGAGGACAAGAAGACCGGCGCGAAGCGCGACGGCTGCATCATCATCCCGCCGTGCTCGATCGACAAGGGGAGCACGATCGTGAACTCGATCATCGGGCCCTACGTGTCGGTCGCGAGGGGATGCGAGATCCGGAACTCCATCATCGAAAATTCGATCCTGAACGAGGAATCGGTCATCGAGAACGTCATCCTCGAGGGATCGGTCGTCGGGGCGTTCGCCGAGGTCACCGGCCGCAAGGGCAGCGTCAACGTGAGCGACTATTCGCAGATCGATTACCGCTGACCGCCCGCCCGGCGTTTTCGCTTGATTTTTGAGGCCGCGCGAATAATCGTACTCCGTACCCGCACGGTTACCCGTCTGATCGCAAGGAGTTGATGTATGGCAGAGAAGCATCTTTTCACTTCCGAATCCGTCACGGAGGGGCATCCGGACAAGGTCGCCGATCAGATATCGGACGCCGTCGTCGATTCGATCCTCTCCGAGGATCCGAACGGCCGCGTCGCGTGCGAATGCATCGTCGCGACCGGGCTCGTCTTCGTCGCCGGGCAGATCCACACGGACACCTACATCGATATCCCCTCGACCGTGCGCGGCGTCCTGGGCGGCATCGGCTACAACGATCCGCATCTCGGATTCGATTCGGAGACGGTCGCCGTGCTGAGCTCGATCGACGAGCAATCGGGGGACATCGCGCTCGGCGTGGACCGCGGCGGGGCGGGGGATCAGGGGATGATGTTCGGTTTCGCCTGCACCCAGACCGACGTCCTCATGCCGATGCCGATCGTCGTCGCGCACGAGCTCGTCAAGCGGCTCTCCGAGGTCCGCAAGGCGGGCGCGCTCCCGTACCTCAGGCCGGACGGGAAGTCGCAGGTCACGATCGAGTACGAGAACCACACGCCGAAGCGGGTGGACACGGTGCTCGTCTCGACGCAGCACGCCGACGGCGTCGCCTTGGATGAGATCCGCGCGGGCCTCACGAAAGAGGTCATTCGTCCCGTCGTGTCGGCGATGAAGATCGACACGTCCGACTACCGCATCCTCGTCAATCCGACGGGGCGCTTCGTGAAGGGCGGCCCCGCCGCGGACACGGGGCTCACGGGGCGCAAGATCATCGTGGACACATACGGCGGTTACGCGAGCCACGGCGGAGGCTGCTTCTCGGGAAAGGATCCGACGAAGGTGGACCGCTCCGCCTCGTATGCGGCGCGCCACGTCGCGAAGAACGTCGTCGGGGCCGGCCTCGCCGACGAGTGCACCGTGCAGATCGCCTACGCGATCGGCGTGGCCGAGCCGATATCGGTCATGATCGACACCGCGGGGCGCGGAAAGCTCTCGGACGAGAAGCTCACCACGATCGTCCGCGACGTCTTCGATCTCACGCCGCTCGGCATCATCGAGCGGCTCAAGCTGCGGCGGGGCATCTACCGGAAATCGGCCGCCTACGGGCACTTCGGCCGGACGGAGCCCGAGTTCACCTGGGAAGCGCTCGACATGGTCGAGACCCTGAAATCGAGAGCGAAATAGCGGAGCGTTCGCGACAGCGAAATCGCGCTGCGCGTATCGCGCGGCGCGCGGGAAAGGACGACGAGATGCAGTACGACTGCAAGGATTTGAATCTGGCCGAGGCGGGGAAGAAGCGGATCGAGTGGGCGTGGGCGAACATGCCGGTGTGCCGCATGATCAGGGCGCGCTTCGAGAAGGAACGCCCGCTCGAGGGCGTCCGCATCGCGGCGTGCCTCCACGTGACGACCGAGACGGCGAACCTCGTGAGCGCCCTCAAGGCGGGGGGCGCCGAGGTGGCGCTCTGCGCCTCGAATCCCCTCAGCACGCAGGACGACGTCGTCGCATCGCTCGTCGCGCATGAGAAGATATCGACCTTCGCCGTGAAGGGGGAGGACGCCGAGCGCTACTACGGCCACATCAACGCGACGCTCGACACGAAGCCGACGATCACGA
>JBFYZJ010000180.1:0-3943 GCA_041309565.1 Candidatus Krumholzibacteriota bacterium | reverse complement strand
CCCGGCCCGATACACCTGCCGGAGGAGCTCGAGCGTCTCGAGCGCCTCCTCCGTGTCGAGCTTCTCGATCGCGTATCCCGCGTGTATGAGAACGTAATCCCCGATCGCCGCCGATTCGAGGAGATCGAGCCGGATGCGCTTGCGCACGCCGCCGCTCTCGGCCACCGCGTCGTTGCCGGTGCGCTCAACGATCAGCATCGGGATGCCCAGGCACATTACCGTCTCCCCGCCGATCCGGCGAACGCCCCCAGCCAGGCGATCCAGCGATCGAATCCGGCGCCCGTCGCGCAGGATATCTCGATGATTTCGAGCTTCGGATTGATCTCGAGCGCTTCCCGCTTCGCCTTGTCCCGGTCGAAGGACACGTAGGGCGCGAGATCGATCTTATTCATGAGCAGGAGCCGCGATTCCCGAAACATGAGCGGGTATTTCTTCGGCTTGTCGTCCCCCTCGGTGATACTGAGTAGCATGACGCGGGCGTCCTCGCCGAGATCGAACTCCGCGGGGCAGACGAGATTCCCGACATTTTCGATGAAGAGCAGATCGATCGCCGAGAGATCGAGCTGATGGAGCGCGCCGTGCACCATGGCGGCGTCGAGATGACAGACACCCCCCGTTTCGATCTGATACACGGGAACCCCGAGCGTCGCGATCTTCTCGGCGTCGGTCCTCGTCTGTATGTCCCCTTCGATGACGCCGACCCGGCGCGCGCCGGCGAGGAGCGGAATGGTCTTGAACAGCAGCGACGTCTTTCCCGCGCCGGGCGCGCTCATGACGTTGATCGTCGCGATGCGCCGGGCCCGGAGCATCTCCCGGTTCTCCGCGGCGATCGCTTCGTTTCTGCTCCGGAGATCCTCACCGATCCGAATCTCGTGCATGCGATTGCTCCCTTTCGCCGTCAGGCCCCCGTATCCCCCGGCTCCCCCGCGCCCTCGCCGACGAGGATATAATCGACTTCCATCTCTCTGCCGGCGAGAATCATGACATCGCCCGACCCGCACGCCGGGCACCGAAAGACGAAATCGGCGGGATTGGAATCCGCGCCGCACGCCCCGCATCGCGCCCGGAGCGGAACCTTCTCGATCTCGAGCTTCGATCCCTCCGCCGCCGTCCCCTTCGACATCACCTCGAAGGCGAACCGGAGGGCTTCCTCGTTGACGCCGGCCATCTCGCCGATCCGCAGGTGCACGGTGCGCACCGGCCCGCCCCCCTCGGTCCGGGCCGCGCGGTCGACGATGGCCAGGAGCTCGCCCATGAGAGACGCTTCATGCACCGCGATTGCTCCTCTCCGAGAGCCCCTTCGAGACGATCCGGTGCGGCGCCCCCGTGATCTCCCCAGCGATCTCGTCGGCGAGGACGGGAACGACCGCGCTCACCGCGTCCGTGCATTCCTCCCCGAGCGTCAGGCAATCGGCCGCCTGCACCCCGAAGATAACTACTTCCGCGGGCATAGGGAAACCCAAACGTTTCCCGAGCGCCAACGCGGTGACGATGTCGATGTCGTGGAATGAAGCCAGACGCGGGGTGATCCTGATGTCGTCCGGCCGCATCCGGAAGACGTCGCCGGCCCGCTCGCCGTCGAGCTGAATCGCGTCGACGATGAATGCGCGATCGTAGCCCTTCAGCATTTCGAGGAGATCGAGACCGGCGAGCTCGGCCTCGCGGACATCGGCCGTTCCGCGAAGACGTTCCACGAGCGCTCGCGCGACGTAAACGCCGACCCCGTCGTCGCGGAGAATCGTGTTGCCGAGCCCGATCACGATGGTCTTCACAATGCGGCGGCCTGTCCCGCCGGGGCGCCTTTACCTCGAGACGGTCCGGATCGTATCCCCCGCCGCGTTCCTGATCTCGATGGTGAGCGGCATCTGCCCCGGGAGACTGTGCGTCGCGCAGCTGAAGCACGGATCGTAGATTCGGAACGCCATTTCCACCATGTTGAGGAGGCCTTCCTTGACCTCTCCCCCGGTGCCGATGAATTTCTTCGCCGCTTTCGTGACCGCCATCGAGATGGGCGCATTGTTGTTCGTCGTCCCGACGATGAGATTCGCCTTCGTGACGATTCCCTTCTCGTCGGTCTTGAAGTGGTGCGTGAGCGTCCCGCGGGGCGCTTCGATGATCCCCACGCCTTCCGACGGAGTCGTCGACGGGATCACGCGGACGTTCGGATCGAGGATCTCGTCGTCGTCGACGAGCTCGCCGAGCCGCTCCGCCGCGTAGAGCAGCTCGATCAGACGCGCCCAGTGCGTCGCCATGAGCTTGTGAACCGGCTTGCGGCCGAAGGTGGAGAACATCTTTTCGTAGGCCGCCTGCGCCTTGGGGGTCGCCATGCCGTCGGCGGCGTTGAAGCGCGCGAGCGGCGCCGCCTGGTACAGGGAGGTCCCGGCGCCTTCCTTGAATCCCTGCCACCCGAGCTTCTTGAGATAGGGGAACTTGAGGTACGTGTACGGTTCGACGTGCTCCGCCACGTGATCGAGATACTCGCGCTCGCGGTACCGGTCGATTTCCTTACCGTCGGGATCGACGACGCGGACCGTCCCGTCGTAGAAGGTGACCCGATTCTTCTCGTCCACGAGCCCCATATAGTTTGTCACGAGCTCGTAGCCGTCACCGAGGACGATGTCGAGGTACGTCTTGTTCTTGAGCACGACGTCCTCGAAGAGCTTCAGCCCGAACTCGCCGAACTGAATGAGCCCCGGAACGAACGCCCGTATCTTCTCCCGGTCCTCTCGCGCGAGCGGCCGCGTCACGCCGCCGGGGAGGTTCCATACGGGATGCGTGGCCCGCCCGCCGATCATCTGCTGGATCAGCTGCTGAATCTCCCGCTGGCGAATGACCTCCCTGCCGACGTCGATGCCCACCTTGTTCACGAGGCCGAGGATGTTCCGCTCGGCGGCGGGCGCGTCGGGGCCCACGACGAAATCCGGCGCGGCGAGCGCATAGAAATGCGCCGTATGGCTGTGCATGAAATGCGCCATGTAGTACATCTCGCGGAGCTTCGCGGCCGCCGCGGGAATCTTCACGTTGTATACTGCATCTACGGCCTTACCCGAGGCCATGTGGTGTGCGGCCGGTCAAACACCGCAGATGCGCGTGACCACCCGGGGAATCTCCTCGACGGGAAGACCTTCCACGAACTTCTCGAACCCCCGGAGCTCCGGGATCTGGAGGTATGCGTTCTCGACGGTTCCCTCCTCGTTCAAGAAGATCATGATCTTCCCGTGACCTTCCAACCTGGTGATCGGGTCGATCGCGATGCGCTTCATGCTTTTCTCCTCCTCAGAATCGAAGCAGCGAGGCTGAACCGGTGAAAGGTCCTCAGCGGATCGACGACCGAGTCCAGCGTCGCGTTGATATCCTTCTCATCTTTCGCCTCTATGACGGACGCGAGCGCGCTGACCATCTTGATTCCCTGATCGGCGACGTCGTCGAGCGGCCCGTAGCAGCCGCGGCACGGCGTCCACGACTTGATGCACCGCGATCCGCATCCCGATCGCGTCGCGGGGCCGAGGCAGATGAAACCCTGCTCGAGAAAGCAGATCTCGGGATCGGGGAGCTTCTCGTGCGTCCGGTAAATGCGGTTGATCGTCTTCTCGCTCTTTTTCCGGGTGCATTCGTCGCAGAGCGCCCGCTCCCCCGCGCCGATCACGGAGCCCTTCTTCGGCAGCATGTCGTCGGCGATGAGGCCGAGCGCCGAATAGATCTGGAGGGACGCCGGCGGGCAGCCCGGAATCGTATAGTCGACGTCGACCACCTGGTCGAGCGTCTTCACCGCGTTGTACAGCCGCGGGAGCTCGAGATCGTAGGCGCCGTCCTTCGAGTGCTCGAGCGGCAGGATCCCCTTCTCGTTCGCCGTCGATTCGGAATCGATATAGACCCGCTTCATGATCTCGTCCCGCGTGTACATGTTCGCGAGCCCCGGAACGCCGCCCAGCTGCGCGCACGC
>JBFYZJ010000179.1:0-4055 GCA_041309565.1 Candidatus Krumholzibacteriota bacterium | reverse complement strand
CAAGAGCATCTATCGCTGATCCGAGGGCGGATCGATGAATCCGTTTCATTGTCCATGCGAGGGACGGGCGTTGCGAACCACGGCGTGGATCGCCGTGGTCGCGGCGGCCGTCGCGGGGCGGTCGCTGCCCGCCTTCGCCGGCGCGGCGGAGGCGCGCGCCGGAGACAAGGAGAAAACGATCGTGGAGGCGGTGTATTACAACGGGAAGATTCGTACGATGGACGCGGCTCGCCCGATCGTCGAGGCGCTCGCCGTCGGCGGGGGGCGCATCGTCGAGACGGGAAGCTCGCGCGAGCTGCTCGCGGGGATCGCGCCGGGCACGCGTACGATCGATCTCGGGGGGCGCGCCGTGATCCCGGGCCTCACCGACGCCCACGCGCATTTTCTCGGGTACGCGAAGCTCGCCACACGGCTCGATCTCGTCGGCACGTCCTCGCTCGACGAGATTCTCGATAAGGTCTCCGCGAAGGCGGCCGCTCTCGAACGGGGAGCATGGATTCTCGGTAGGGGATGGGACCAGAACGACTGGCCCGATACGAGCTACCCGGAGCGTTCGGCCCTCGACCGGATCGCGCCCGAACACCCCGTCTTTCTCGTCCGCGTGTGCGGGCACGCGGCGTACGTCAATTCGGCCGCGCTCCGCGCGGCCGGGATATCGCGGAACACCGCGGATCCGCAGGGCGGGAAGATCCTCCGTGACGCGGGGGGCGAGCCGACGGGCATCCTCCTCGATAACGCCGTGGAGCTGGTATCGAAGACCGTTCCGCCGCTCTCGCGGGACGAGAAGAAGCGGCTCATGGCCGCCGCCGCGCGCCGGTGCCTCGCCGCCGGTCTCGTCGGCGTCCACGAGATGGGAATCGCGGCCGAGGACGTTCCCCTGTACGAGGAGCTCGCCGCGTCGGGCGAGTTTCCCTTCAGGATCACCGGCTATCTCTCGTCCGACGACCCGGCTATCGGACCCCTCCTCGAGGCCGGCCCGCGCGCCGGCCTCGGCGACGAGCTCTTCCGGATCGTCGGGGCCAAGTTCTACGCCGACGGATCCCTCGGCGCGCGGAGCGCGGCGCTCGTCGACGACTATTCGGACGATCCGGGGAACCGCGGCATTCTCATGCAGTCCCCCGACAGCCTGTACCGGCTGATGCTCCCGTGGCGCGAGCGCGGATTCCAGACCGCCGTGCACGCGATCGGGGACGCCGCCGTCCGCGCGGCGCTCGACGTCTACGAGCGGCTCGCCGCGACGTGTCCCGCCCCGGGCGCGAGACCGCGCATCGAACACGCGCAGATCGTCGCGGCGGACGACGTTCCGAGGTTCGCGCGCATCGGGGTCGTTCCCTCGATGCAATTCATTCACTGCACGTCGGACATGCCGTGGGTCGAGGAGCGGATCGGCGCGGAGCGCGCGGCGGGCGCCTACGCGTGGCGCTCCCTCGCCGCGGCGGGATGCCGGATCCCGGGGGGGAGCGATTTTCCGGTGGAGTCGATCGATCCGCTGCTCGGTATTCACGCGGCGGTCACGAGGCGGAATCTCGAGGGCCTGCCGCCGGGCGGGTGGCGGGGGGAGCAGCGGCTCACCGTCGCGGAGGCCGTCGGCGCCTTCACGATCGACGCCGCGTACGCGGCGCATGCGGAGGCGGTCGCCGGTTCCCTCGCGCCGGGCACGCTCGCCGATTTTCTGGTGCTGTCGGAAGATATTTTTACGTCGAATCCCGATCGGATACCGGCGATCCGCGTGCTGGCGACGGCGGTCGGCGGCGAAATCGTTTACCGCTCGGACGCGTTCTAATCCTCTCTCGTTTTCGGCAGAATCATCGGAAGAGGAAGATCCCTCGAGGCGAGGAGCATCTTCGCGAGCTCGGCCTGCGGCTTGGCGTACCCGAACACGTACGAGACGTTCTTGATCATCTCGTCGACGAGAATCATCGAGATCGCCGGATAGGCGAGCGACGGGGATACCGACGCGGCGAGCACCTCGCGTTCCGCCTCTCCGCTTTCGAGCGCGAGCGTCGAGACGAGATACCGTGCCGCGGCGTCCGAGGTCATGGTGCCGGCGTGCAGGGAGAGCACGACGACGAGCCGCGCGTATTGCCGCCGCTGATCCTCGAGGATGAGGTTGAAGAGCGCGGGATCGCGCTTCTTGATATCCGTCGAGAGCTGCAGGACGGAGAGGTAGCGCCATCCGGCGTCGAAGGTGGCGCTCGCGAAAATCGTCGAAACGGTGTCCCCCGCCTCGCAGCGGCGCAGCTCGGGCTCGATCATGCGCGGGACGGCGCCGAAAAGCGAGAATCGAAGCGCTTCCTCGCTTCCGCGGCGCGCCTCCGCCGGCAGGGCGAGGACCATGCGGCACGGGGGAGCCGGGCTCGCCGGCGCGATCCCCGCGGCCTCGCAGGCGGGGGGAATCGAGAGGCACGGATTTTTCGAAGCGCGCGAGATGTAGCGCGGCGCCGACGGATACGCCAGGGAGACTCGCTCGCGGGGCGGGCTCCCCGCGGGCGCGCCGCCGCCGTCCAGGGTTTCGAGCTCCTCCAGGATGCGGGCCGCCTTCGCCTCGAAGGGCTCGTTCGCCGGGCGGCGCACAGCCGTCGTTTCGGCGTGCGCCCCCTGCTCGCGCTCGTATTCGATGCGCCTGACGAGGGCCGCCCGTTCCCCCTCGATGCGCGCGATCTGTTTCTCCGCCTCGGCGACGAGCATGTTCGGATCGGAATCGATCATCTCGTCGTAGCGGAATATTTTCGTAAGATTCTCCGAGCCGATGATGATGCGCCCGTACGCGGCAGGCAGAAGCGCCGAGAACGCGAACTCGCGGAAATCCCGGATCGCGAATCTCACGGCGTCGAACTCGGGGCTGAGGGACGTCCCGTATCTCGCTTCGACGCGGCGCGCGAGCCGGGGGAGTCCCGCTTCGAGCGTGTCCAGCCGCTCGAGCGCCAGTCGGAGGTGCCAATCGGCGGGATTCTCGAGGTTCACCGTTCCGCTCGAGAGCAGGCGGGGAACGCGCAGGACGCGTTTCCGGTACGCATCGAGCTCGCCGTCGTACGGCGGCGCGATTCTCGAGGGCATCGTCCAGAGCGCCTCTTCCGCGGCCCAGGTGTAGAGCAGAGGGTTCGAACGGGCGGAGCCGAGGACTTCGAAGGCGAAGCGCGTGCCCCGGAGCCAGTTGATGATGACCGTGGCGCGATCGACGTCGGCCGCGTCCAGACGCCCCGCCGGGATCCTGGAAAACCGGGATTCGAGGCTCTTCAGCTGCTTGAGGGCGTCGTCCGTTTCCGGCTTCGAGTAGGTGAAGAGGAGCGAGTCGGCGGACGCGAAGCCGAGCCGCGAACAGCGGAGCGGCTCGATCCGGATGGAAAGCTCCACGGCGCTCGAGGCGAGCCGCCGGTACACGGCGTCGTCGTCCGGGGCGTTTTCCCCGCCGCCGCATCCCGCGGCGAGGAACGCGAACAGGAGCAGGACGGTTGAGGCGCGGATCGATCTCGGGGGTCTCACGTCGTTCCTCTCGTCGCGCGAAGCGTCGCCGTCCGGCCGCGCGCCCGCGCTTTTCATGCTATATAATCACTCCGCGCGCGCAAGTAAATACCTTTCGTTTCGATACGGTGCGGGGGCGCGGTTATTCACTTGAGAGGCATGGCACGTTTCGCGTAGAATTCGTCGATAAGAATCGACGTCGCCCGGAGCGAAGGGATCGTTGGTGAACGAAAAGCGCAGGACGGCCGCAGGAAATCTCATATCGAACCGCCTCGCGGTGATCACGATCGCGATCCTGTTCTTCGCGAGCCTCGCCGGCTGGTTCGCCACCGAGCTCGTTCCGTACGATTTTCCCGCGAGAGAAGCCTTTTTCCGCGAGGCGTGGGGGAACGCGGCCGTCGCGGTCGTCGCGGCGCTGCGTCTCTTCGATCCCTTTCACTCCCTCTGGTACCGGCTCGTGCTCGCGTTCTTCTGCGTCGTGCTGTTCCTCTGCGTCGCGTCGCGCTGGAGGCAGCTCGCGCTGCGGTCGCTCCGGGCTTCGCTCCCCGCCGTCGCCGGCGACCTCGGCGGCAAACGGCTCTCGTTCGAGGTGT
>JBFYZJ010000178.1:0-5660 GCA_041309565.1 Candidatus Krumholzibacteriota bacterium | reverse complement strand
CGTTCAGGCTCGCGCCGCGGGGACGGCATGAAATATCGCTCTGTCTCGGTACGGCGTGCCACGTGCGGGGCGCCACGCGCGTGCAGGACGCGATCGAGCGCGAGCTCAAGGTATCCGCCGGCGGCACGACGGCCGATATGCGGTTCTCGTTCGAGACGGTGCGGTGCCTCGGCTGCTGCGGCCAGGCGCCGGTCATGATGGTCGACGGGGATCTCGTGAGCAGGCTCGATCATCTCGCCGTCGGCAAGGTGCTGGAGAAATACAAATGAAGTTCGTTTTGAACGGGAAGAAACGGACGGCGGCGGCCGGGACGACGGTGCTCGATGCGGCGCGGGCGGCGGGAATCGATATCCCCGCGCTCTGCGCGCACGAGGCGCTCGCGCCGTACGGCGCCTGCAGGCTCTGCGTCGTCGAGGTCCGCGAGGCGGGGAAGAAACGCCCGCGCGTCGTGGCGTCGTGCCTCTATCCGGTGAAGGACGGGCTCGAGGTCGAGACCGATACGCCGCGGATCAAGCGGCTGCGGAAGTTCCTCCTCGAGCTGCTGCTCGCGCGGTCCCCCGAGGCGCCGTACGTGCGGGAGCTCGCCGCGAAGCACGGCGTGACGAAGGCGCGGTTCTCGAAGCTGAACGACGACTGCGTCCTTTGCGGGCTGTGCGTGCGCGTCTGCTCGGAGGTCGTCGGCGCCGACGCGATCGGATTCTCGCAGCGCGGCATCGGAAGGAAGGTCGAGTCCCCGTTCGGCATCGATCATTCGCGCTGCATCGCGTGCGGCGCGTGCGCGTACGTGTGCCCGACGGACGCGATCGACATGGAATACGAACGCGTCATGGAGCTCCGGCGCGAGGGCGCGGAGCATCCGTGCCGCTACACGCTCATGGGATTTCTGAGCGACGCCGTGTGCTCGCTCAATTACGAGTGCTTCCGGTGCGAGATCGACCAGAAATTCCGCGCCGATTCCGGGACGCACCCGATGCTCGCGAAAAAGCATCCTCGCAGAAAGGTCCGCGCATAGATGGAGAAGGACGCCGGCAGCATCATCATGAGGGATCCGCGCGACGCGCGCTCCTGGACGCTCGTGCCGCTCGAGACCTCTCCCTGCACGCTCGCCTGCCCGACGCGCATCAACGCGCGCGGGTACGTGTCGCTCGTTTCGGACGGAAAGCTCGCCGAGGCGCTCGCCCTGATCCGCGAGCGCAACCCCTTCCCCGGCGTCTGCGGGAGGGTGTGCCCCCGGCCGTGCGAGGCGGCATGCACGCGCGGGAAATACGACGACGCCATCGCGATCTGCGCGCTGAAGCGCTTCGTGTTCGATCTCGAGATGAAGCGGGGGATCAATCCGGCCGTTCCGGCCCGCATCCACCGGACCGACAAGGTGGCCGTCATCGGCGCCGGGCCGGCGGGCCTCGCCGCCGCGCGCGAGCTCAGCGCCCTCGGTTATCCCGTGACCGTGTTCGAGGCGAAGGACCGGCCGGGCGGCATGATGAATCTCATCCCCGGTTTCAGGCTCCCGCGCGCCGTCGTCGCCCGCGAGGCGCGCGCGATCCTCGATGCCGGCATCGAGCTCGTCACGGGTACGGAGTTCGGAAAAACGGTCACCTGGAACCAGCTCAAGCGGCGCGGTTACCGTGCGCTCCTGCTCGGCACGGGGGCATGGCGCCCCGCGTGGAAATGGGGGCGCCCCGGCGTCGCGGGCGTCGTGCACTCGATCGATTTCCTGATGCACGCCGCGCTCGAGGTCGAGGACGCGCGCGTCGTCGTCGCCGGCGACGGCATGATGGCCCTCGATTGCGCGCGAACGGCGGCGCGGCTCGGCGCGAAGAACGTCACCCTCGTGATCGGGAAGAGCCGCGGGCTCGCCCCGGTCCGCGCGGAGGATCTCGCGCAGGCGGAGCAGGAGGGCGTCAAGACGCTGTTCCTCGTCCGTCCCTCGCGCGTCATCGCGAAGGGGAAGAAGCTCGCGGGCGTCGCGTTCGTGAAGCTCGAGGAGCGCGCGAGCGGCGCGACGGGCAGGCGGGACGCGATCGAAATCACGGGGAGCGGGTTCGAAGGCGCGGCGGATATCTTCGTCGACGCGTACGGGCGCGGGATCGACGTGAAGGGATTCGGCTCCGGCCTCCGTCTCTCGACGACGCCGGCCGGCGCGGTGGCGATCGATCCGGCCACCTCGGCGGCGGGCGTCGACGGCGTGTTCGCCGCGGGGGATCTCGTCACGGGACCCCGGAGCGTCGTCGAGGCGATCGCCTCGGGACAGAAGGCCGCGTACCGGATTCATCACTACCTGAGCGGCGAGGCGATCGAATCCCCGCTCGATCTCACGATCGACGCCGGGATCTCTCACCGCGAATATATGCTCGAGGCGGCCGCCGGAGCGAAGACGCGGCGGGAGCCGATGCCGCTCGAGTCGCCCGCCGCGCGGATGAAGGCCTTTGACGAGGCGGAGAAGGGCTATGAGACCCAGGCGGCCCGCCGCGAGGCGGCGCGATGCCTCCGCTGCGGCCCGTGCGGCGAGTGCGAGGTCTGCGTCGACATCTGCGAGAAGAAGGATTTTCTCCTGCGCGTCGGGGATGATCTCACCGTGAACGTGCACGCGGGGCGGGAGTTCTGGTCGTCGTCGCCGGAGCGAGTCGTGCTCGAGCTCGGCTCGGAGCGCTCGGAGGCGACTCCTCTGCGAACGATCTGCGCCGTGGACGAGACGGTCTGCGTCGGCTGCGGCCGGTGCGCCGACGTTTGCGGATACAAGGCGGTGCAGGTGGAGGCGCGGCCCGGCGGGCGTTTCACGGCGCGCGTCGACGATCTCGCGTGCAAGGGGTGCGGCTCCTGCGTGGCCGTGTGCCCCACGGGCGCCGTCGATCAGCAGAACTTCGACCATGCGGGCATCATGAAGCGCCTCGAAGGGATATCGTCGTCGCGGGCGAAGGTGCTCTTCGTATGCCACTGGGCCCGGCCCGAGCGACTCGATCTGCCCCGGGACGTGCTCGTGATCGAGACGATGTGCGCGGGGAGAATACCCCCGCGGTTCATCGTCGAGGCGGTCCTCCGTGGGAGCCCGAAGGTGCTCGTGTGCGGATGTTCGGACGACGAGTGCCACTACGGGTTCGGCCGATCCTCCGGCAGGCGCGTCATCGAGCAATGCCGCTCGCTGTTGCGGCTGTTCGGATACCGGGGGGAGATCGTGACGGAAGTTTCGACGAATCCGAACGAGTTCGCTCTTGCCGTCAACAAGTGGGCGTGGAAGTCGAAATGAACGAAAAAGAAATCATCGCGCGCTATCACCTCGAGGACTGCACGAGGTGCAAGAACGAATGCGCCTCGGCGTGCCCCGTGTTCCGCCATTACGGGACGAACCACCCGCAGCAGCTCGCGGAGCGGTTTCTGAGCGGCGGGGAGAGCGCCGCCCGCGGTCACGATCTCGTCTGGACATGCGTGACGTGCGATGCGTGCACCGAGGCGTGCCCGTTCAAAGTCCCCTTCGCCGATTTTCTGCGCGAGCTGCGCACGGGTCGCACGGACTACCGGCCCGTCTTCGGCGGGATCATCCAGCAGTATCAGCGTGCCCAGGCGGGGCAAGCACCGGGTCCGCAGAAGGGGGCGAAGGGCGCGAAGGGCGCGGCGCCCGCCTCGAAAGCGCGGCTTTCCTGGCTCGACGCCTCCGTGCGCGTCGCGAAGGAGGGGGAGACGGCGCTCTTCGCGGGCTGCCTCTCGCTCTTCGACGCCGTCGCCGGCCCCTCGTGCGAAACGAGCTTCGCGGAGATGGGGCGGGGCGCCGTGCGGCTCCTCAACGCCCTCGGAGTCCAGCCGGTCATCCTCGACGACGAGCGATGCTGCGGACGCGACCTGTACGACCTCGGCGAGCGCGATTCGTTCATGGCGCTCGCGCGGCACAACGTCGAGCAGATCGCGGCGTCGAAGGCGCGGACCGTGCTCACGATTTGCCCCGAATGCGCGTTCACGCTCAAGGATACCTATGCGAAGGAGCTCGGACCGCAGCCCTTCGAGGTGCGGCACATCACCGAATTCGTCGCCGGCGGTCTCGAGAAGCTCGGCTTCAGACGAGCGGGGGAGAAGCTGGCGTTTCACGATCCGTGCTATCTCTGCCGCCGTCTCGGCGAGAGCGAGGCGCCGCGGAAGCTCCTCGAACGGCTCTCGACCGAGAAGCCGGTCGAGCTCGAGCGCCGCGGGAGCGGCGCCCCGTGCTGCGGCGCGGGCTCGTGGGTGAACCACGGGCCGCACACGCGGACGACGGTCAACGAGCGTCTCACGGAAACCCACCGGTGCGGGGCCGATACGCTCGTCACGGCGTGCCCGAAATGCGCACTGCTCTATCATGAAGTGAGCCCCGGCTGCTCATGGAAGACGTCTCCCGTGGCGGTGAGAGATCTCATCAGCCTCGCGGCGTCGAGGCTCGAGGAATAACGGAGTCGAATACGATGGTCCGCGCAAAAGGCGAAACGAAACAGGCGGCACCCGGTGCGTTCCGCGTGCGGAGCCACCCGATCCTGCCCGTCCCGCAGCGCAGAGAGCTCTCCTTCACGTTCAACGGCCGGGAGATGAAGGCGTACGAAGGGGAGGTCGTCACGACGGCGCTCTTCGCCAACGGCGTTCAGGTCTTCGGCCACCATCCGCGCGACGGGAGCCCGCAGGGCATCTTCTGCGCGAACGGCCAGTGCAGCCAGTGCACCGTGCTCATCGGTGGGCTTCCCGTCAAGGGATGCATGATTCCGGTGAGCGCCGGCATGGACGTCAGGAGCTGCGACGGTTTGCCCGCGCTTCCCGCGGACGACGAGCTCCCGGCGTTCCGGGAGATACCGACCATCGAAACCGAAGTCCTCGTCATCGGGGGAGGGCCGGCCGGCATCAACGCGGCGATCGAGCTCGGCGTGCTCGGCGTCAAGACCCTCGTCGTGGACGACAAGAACGAGTTCGGCGGGAAGCTCACCCTGCAGACGCACACCTTTTTCGGATCGCGCGACGACTGCTACGCCGGAACGCGCGGCATCGAGATCGCCCGCATTCTCACGCATCAGCTCGAGAAATACCCTTCCGTTTCCGTCATGCTCGGAACGACCGCCGTCGGCGCGTTCCACGACCGGAAGGTCGGTCTCCAGCAGGGGGCGAACTTCCTGCTCGTGCAGCCCCGCTCGGTGCTCGTCGCGTGCGGCGCCCGCGAGAAGAATCTCGCCTTCCCCGGCTGCGATCTGCCGGGGGTGTACGGCGCCGGCGCCTTCCAGACTCTCCTGAACCGCGATCTCGTGAGGCCCACCGAGCGCCTCTTCATCGTCGGGGGGGGGAACGTCGGGCTCATCACCGGATACCACGCGATCCAGGCGGGCATCAAGGTGGTCGGCCTCGTCGAAGCGCTGCCGCAGTGCGGCGGCTACAAGGTGCACCTCGACAAGCTCCGCCGCCTCGGTGTGCCCGTTCTGACCTCGCACACGGTGCTCAGGGCGGAGGGAGCCGAGAAGCTCGAGAAGATCACGATCGCCGGAATCGACCGGAATTTCAAGCCGATCCCCGGCACCGAGCGGTCGTTCAAGGTGGATACGCTCCTCATCGCCGTCGGGCTCGCGCCGGTCGACGAGCTGTACGAGAAGCTGGTCGCCTACGGCATCGAATGCCGCAAGGCGGGGGACGCCGAGGAGATCGCCGAAGCATCCGCCGCG
>JBFYZJ010000177.1:0-3129 GCA_041309565.1 Candidatus Krumholzibacteriota bacterium | reverse complement strand
TTCTGGCGGTCAGCGTGGACAGCCGCTTCAGCCACAAGATCTGGCAGGAAATCGAGCTGTCGAAGATGGTGGAGGGGGGCGTGCCCTATCCCATGCTTTCGGATCCCGGCGGCAAGATCGGCCGGGTCTACGGGGTCTACGACGATGAAGGCGGCGTCGATATCCGCGGCCGTTTCATCATCGATCCGGACATGGTAATTCAGGCCATGGAGGTTTTGACGCCGCCCGTGGGACGCAATCCCGCGGAGCTCATCCGTCAGATCAAGGCGTTCCAGCACGTGCGGGCGACCGGGGAGGTCACCCCGTCGGGCTGGCAGCCGGGCCAGAAGACGCTCAAGCCCCGGCCGGACCTCGCGGGCAACGTCTGGAAAGAGTGGAAGCCGGAAGCGAAATAGGCTCGAGCGGCGACCATCGAGCGATTATGGCATGAGCCGCGGCGCGTTCTCGGCGCCGCGGCTCATCTATTGCTCGGATCACGGCTCCAGGTTCATCTTCCGCAGCAGGGCCTTGTAGCGCGGGTGTCCCCGGACAGAGTCCACCAGCGTGGGCTCGGATTTCATGATGCTGACCACGAGCACGTCACGTTCTTCGACGCCCTTCTCGAGCCATTCGAGGACTCGATCCCACTCTCCCAGGCCGGAGTAAGCCAACGTCATGGCGAAGGGCGATACATAGTCCGTTCGGCTTCGCGTTGTCAACTGCTCCAGTATCGCCTCGGAATCGGTGCGCCGGCCTGCGAGCCCGTACGCCATCGCGAGTGTTCCGAGCGTCGACGCGTTGTGGCCGGATAGCTCGCATGCCTGCCGGGCCTCGGCGATCGCGTCGTCGAACTTATTCATTTGCCCGTACGCGATGGCAAGCAGCCAGTGGGGCCGCCAGAGACTCGGATCATGCTCGATCGCGCGCCGGTACTGCGCGACCGCCGGATCATGCTGTCCCATGGAGTTTTGCACAACTCCCAACCAGGTGGTGTAATTCGCCGAGAGCGGGTCCAGTTTCACCGCCTCTTGGACTTGCAGCAGCGCCTCGTCCGACCGCCCCGTCGGACGGAGAAGCCAGAACCCGTAGCTGTAGCGGACGATCGGAGACGCCGGGTTGAGCTCGAGGGCGCGGCGAAACTCCCGCTCTGCGCCTTTCCAATCGAAGTCATAGATTCCCAGGACAATTCCCAGCATAGCGTGCGCTTCGGCCAGCGTGCTGTCCCGCCTGATTGCCTCCATCGCTGCCGATTTGGTCTTGAGGAGATCCTCTTTCGGGTGTTTGAAGCTCCAGAGGGAGCTGTAGAAGCAGAACTCCGCTATCCCCGCGTAGGCCAGCGCATAGTCCGGATCGATCGCGATCGCCTGCTCAAGATACTCCTTGCCCTTCGCGAGCGACTCCGGGGTCATCCTGAGCACGCTGTGACGGCCTCTCAGGAACAGGTGGTACGCCTCAATGCTTTCCGTGTGCCGTTTCACCAGCGGCCCTTCCCCGGCGAGACGCACCCGCAGCTTCTCCACGATGGCCTGCGAGATCTCGTCCTGGATGGCAAAGACGTCCGTCATCTCCCGGTCGAAGCGCTGGCTCCACAAGTGATAGCCGTCGCTCGTTTTGACGAGCCGCGCCGTCACGCGAAGGCGATTGCCCGACCTACGCACGCTGCCTTCCAGGATATGCTCCACGCCCAGTTGCACGCCGATCTCGCGGACGTCCTGCTCCTTGCCGCGGAACGAGAAGGCCGAGGTCCGTGCCATCACGCGCAGCCCCGGCACTTGCGTCAGAGCATCGATGATGTCCGCGGCAAGCCCGTCGCTGAAATACTCGTCGTCCTTGCTGTCGCTCAAGTTCTCGAAAGGAAGCACGGCGATCGATTGCCGACCCTGAGCCGTCTCATGCTGCGATTTCCCGATGAAAATGAGAGCGACGGTCACGGCGGCGACGGTCGCGAGGGCCGCCGGCAGCCAAATCCTGGGGGCGAGCCGCGGGAGGCGGGCCGGCGGTCGCGACCTGGCCGGCGCCGCGGCAGATGCCGATTCGCGTGCGGCACCCTTCAGATCGACGATGAGGTCTGCCGAATGTTGATATCGCTCCGCGGGCTTCTTCGCGAAGGCCTTCTTCACGATTCGCTCGAGCTCCATCGGGATGCCCGAACGGAGCGACGTGACCGGCGGCGGCTCCTCGTTCATGATCGCATAGAGCGTCGCCTGATCATACTCTCCCGGGAAGGCGTGCTTCCCCGTGAGCATCTCGTAGAGCACCGCCCCGAGCGAGAAGATGTCGCTCCGCGCATCCACCTCCTCGCCGCGGGCCTGCTCGGGGGACATGTATTGCGCCGTTCCGAGGGTTGAGCCTGTTTTCGTGAGCTTCATTCCGGCGAGCTTGGCGAGCCCGAAGTCGACGATCTTCACGAGCCCGTCATTCGTGACGAGAATATTCGCCGGCTTGATGTCCCGGTGGATGATCTTCCGCTCGTGCGCCTTGGCCAGGCCCTGCGCGATCTGAACGGCGATATCGAGCGCCTCGTCGAGCGCGAGCGGCCCGCGTTCGATCTTCGTCTTGAGGGATTCGCCCTCGTAGCAGGCCATGGCGATGAAGAGCTGCCCCTCGGCGGTCTCGTCGATCTCGTGGACGGTGCAGATGTTCGGGTGGTCGAGGGCCGAGGCGGCCCGGGCCTCCTGGATGAAGCGCTTCTTGGCCTCGCTGTCGCGCGTCAGATCGGGGGGGAGGAACTTGAGCGCCACGGTGCGGCCGAGCTTCGTGTCCTCGGCCTTATAGACGACGCCCATCCCGCCCTCGCCGAGCTTCTCGATTATTCTGTAATGTGATATAAGCTTCCCGATCATATCCCGGCTACTGAGAGCCACCCTTCACGGTTTCAGTGATTTGTTTCTCGTTCATTTTCCCCAGATAACGGTCTAACCAATCAAGCGCCAGCCTGGCCGTCTCTTTCGTGTATCCTGACAAGCTGTGACCCGTCGGAAAGAGTTCCAGCCGCTTGTCCTGCTCCGGCGTTCCTAAAAAACGCAACAGAGGTTTCTGGGATGTCTCATAGGGAAACATGTAGTCATACTTGCCGTTGAGCATCAGAATGGGGATCGTGACGTGAGGCGCATAGTTGATCGCATCCATTTCGGCAGGGCATTCCCACGT
>JBFYZJ010000176.1:0-3766 GCA_041309565.1 Candidatus Krumholzibacteriota bacterium | reverse complement strand
GAGCGCCTTTTTCCATTCCTTTTCCCTCACGTAGATCCGCGCGGCCCTGTCGAGAGCGCTGTCATCGCTGTAATACGCCCCCGTCATGAAATAGTGCTTCGCCGCTTTGTCGTATTCCTTCCGATCGTATTCAATCGATGAAATCGCGCGGAGGGCCGATGCCTTTGCCCTCACCGGCGCGGCGGACTCGAAGACGCGCCAATATGCGCGCAGCGCCTGCTCGGACTCTCCGGACTTGAGGAGCACGTTCGCTTTGCCGAGGAGCGCTTCAGGATCCGCCGGCTTCCGCGCGAGCATTAGATCCATCGCGGCGTTCGCCTCGTCGAAAAGGCCGAGAATCGTAAAACGCTGCGCGAGCGCCCGAAGCGTCCAATCGGAACATGAGGCGAGGCGCGGCGCGCACCCGTGGAAGAGAGCTCGATAGGCGGACGAATCCGCACCCACCCCTGCCCCATCCACGAGATGCCTCATCGCCATCGCCGTGTCTCCCGCTGCGAGGCAAGCGCGCGAGGCGGCGAGCATGGCGCGGCTCGATTCTCCGAGAATGCTTGCGCGCGGGAAGCGCGCGAGGGAATCGGCGACGCATACCCCTCGGCCCGCGAGCGCCTCCACCCAGAAGTTCCGCGCCCGATCGACGAAGCGGAAGTTCCGGGCGACCGCGCCGGAGTCGACGAGCGCGAAGAGCGTCTCGAGCGCCGCCTCGGCGTCGGCGTAGAGCGAGTCGCGGATGAGGCAATCCGCCCTGCCGCAGAGCCGAATGACCTCGAGATAGGGATTATCGGCCGGCCGGCCGAGGAGAACCAGCGCGCTGTCGTACGCGCCGGCTCGATAGGCGCTCAAGCCGGACCACGGCGCGGCGTCCTCCGCCGCCGCCGGCGGAGTCGAAAACAACGCAAAAAGCGCGCAAAAAAGGAACAATCGTGGCATAGTGCCGCACCCTATTCCCGATAATGCGTCATCTGCTCGAATCAAGCGGGGAGAGGCAAGTCAGGTGCCAGGAATAGCCGGTTGCGTCCCCCGGAGACTACTCCCATTCGATCGTGCTCGGAGGCTTCGAGCTGATGTCGTAGACCACCCGGTTCACGCCGGGGACCTTGTTCACGATCTCGGCGGAAACCTGCTGGAGAAACTCGTGGGGAAGCTTCGCCCAGTCGGCGGTCATCCCGTCGATGCTCGTGACGGCGCGCAGCGCCGCGACGCGGTGGTACGTGCGCGAATCCCCCATCACTCCGACGCTCCGCACCGGCAGCAGGACGGCGAACGCCTGCCAGACGCTGTCATAGAGCCCCTCCCTGAGGAGCCCGTCGATGAATATGCGGTCCACCCTGCGGAGGATCTCGAGATCCTCGCGCGTTATCTCGCCCGGTATGCGGACGGCGAGGCCGGGTCCGGGAAACGGATGCCGCTTCACCTGCCGGTCCGGGAGCCCGAGATACCGGCCGACCTCCCGCACCTCGTCCTTGAAGAGGAGCGCGAGCGGCTCGATCAGCTCGAAATTGAGATCCTCGGGAAGCCCCCCGACGTTGTGGTGCGATTTGATCGTCGCGGACGGCCCGCCGGTCGAGCGGCTCTCGATCACGTCCGGATAGAGCGTCCCCTGCGCGAGAAACTTGAACGGCCCGTGCTTCCGGCTCTGCTCCTCGAAGATGTCGATGAAGCATTTTCCGATGATCTTCCGTTTCGTCTCCGAATCGGTGACGCCGGCGAGCCGGCCGAGAAATTCATCCGACGCGTCGACGAACACGAGATCGGCGGCGAGGTGCTGGGCGAGGATCTCCTTCACCTCTTCGGCCTCGTGGAGCCGCAGGAGCCCGTTGTCGACGAACACGGGGACGAGCTGTTTTCCGATCGCTCGGTCGACGAGGCATGCCATGACCGAGCTGTCGACGCCGCCGGATACGGCGCAGAGAACGCGCGCGTCGCCGACCGTCTCGCGGATCTTCGCGATCTCCCGCTCGACGAACGACCCCGATCCCCAGTTCGGCTCGGATCCGCAGATATGAAACAGGAAATTTCTGAGAATCTCGGAGCCGTACGCGGTATGGTAGACCTCGGGATGGAACTGGAGCGCATAGATGCTCCGGTCACCGCTCTCGAACGCGGCGGGGATCTCCCCCTTCGACGTCGCGACGACTTCGAAGCCCGGGGGAAGGCGTTTCACCCGGTCTCCGTGGCTCATCCATACGCGCTGCTCGGGAGGCGTCTCCTTGAACAGCTCGCTTTCGCGGTCGACCCGGATCACCGTGTGCCCGTATTCCCGGTGATCTCCCTTCTCCACCTCTCCCCCGCCCGCCCGCGTGATGAGATGGAGGCCGTAGCATATACCGAGAACGGGCACACCGACCGAGAGGATTCCCGGATCGATCTGGGGGGATCCTTCGTCGAGCACGCTCGCGGGGCCACCCGAGAGGATCACGCCCCAGGGCTTCTCGGCCTTGATCTTCTCGAGCGGCGTTTCCGGCGGCACGATGACGGAGAACACGCGCTCCTCCCTGATCCGCCGCGCGATGAGCTGCGTGTACTGCGAGCCGAAGTCCACGATGACGATCGATTCGCCCTTCGATCCCCTGCGTTTCAACCGAACCCCCTAGTGCTTGAAGTGCCTGACGCCGGTCAGAACCATGCTGATGCCGAGCCTGTCGGCCGCGGCGATGACCTCCTCGTCGCGAACCGATCCGCCCGGCTGGATCACGGCCTTGACGCCCGCCGAAGCGAGCGCCTCGATGCCGTCGGGGAACGGAAAGAAGGCGTCCGACGACGCGGAGGTCCCTTCGACCTGCAATCCTTCCCGACGCGCCTTGTCCACGGCTATACGGCAGGAATCCACCCTGCTCATCTGTCCCGCCCCGACGCCGATCGTTCCCTGCGCGTCGCAGATCACGATGGCGTTCGACCGCACGTGCTTGGCGATCTTCCATGCGATTCTGAGCGCCCGCTCCTCTTCGGCACTCGGCTTGCGAGCGGTCGCCACCCGCCAGCTCTCGAGCTCGGGAAATCCCTCGTCCCGGTCCTGCACGAGGAGGAGTTCGCCGATTTCCCGCGTCGCGAGGCCCCGCTTGGCCCCTTCCCATTCCTCCGCCGGAATCGTCACGAGGCGCAGGTTCTTGCGCTTCGCGAAGAGATCGAGCGCCTCCTGCTTGAATCCGCGGGCGACGATCACCTCGAGGAAGATGTCGCCGGTCGTTTCCGCGGTACGCTGGTCGACGACATCGTTGAACGCGACGACACTGCCGAACGCGGACGTTTCGTCGGTGCGCCGGGAGCGCGTGAAGCTCTCCGCGGAGGCGCCGCAGTTCGCCGCTCCGCAGGGATTCATGTGCTTGATGATCGCGCATGACGCAGGGCCGAGATCCCGCGCCAGCACGAAGGCCGCGTGCAGGTCCTGAATGTTGTTGAAGGACAGCTCTTTTCCCTGGAGCTGGGCGAGCTTCGCGAGCCCTCCCTCGGCCTGATCCGCCGCGTAGAGCGCCCCGCGCAGGTGGGGATTCTCCCCGTACCGGAGAGCCTGCCGCCGGCGGTACGCCGTGATAAGAGCGCCCGGCAGCGCATCGGGCGGATTCGTGATGCGCTCGAAATAGCGCGAGATCGCGGCGTCGTAGCTCCCGGTATGGAAGTACGCCTTCGCGGCGAGCCGCCGCCGCATCTCGAGCGTCGTCGATCCGCCGTTCTCCGCGAGCTCCTTGATCACCGCGTCGTAATCCCCCGGCTCCACGACGACGGCGACGGAATGAAAGTTCTTCGCCGCCGCGCGGATGAGCGCCGGCCC
>JBFYZJ010000175.1:0-4232 GCA_041309565.1 Candidatus Krumholzibacteriota bacterium | reverse complement strand
CCGTGGTCGTCTCCGAGGAGGAGGGCTCCTCGGCCGGAAATTCCGGGACGGCGTCGATCACCGTGGCGGAAGACTCGGTCGAGCTGCTCGATCCGTCGCGGGACGGCGCCCTGCTCGCGGGCATCGCCGAGGAAACGGGGGGCGCGTACCTCGAGGGCGCCGGGCTCGAATCGATCGCGTCGCGGCTGCGCCTCGCCGAGCAGCGCGTGGAGCGCAGCGACGTCCGCGGCATTCGCGGAAACGCGGGCGTTCTCATCGGCATCGTGCTGCTCCTCGGCGCCGAATGGATCCTGAGAAAGGTATGGGGTCTCGTATGACTTCGATCCGGGGCGTGTCGATGCTCGTCGCCGCGTCGATCGCGGCGCTCGCGTCGTTCTCCGCGTCCGGGGCCGCGCCGCGGGGCCGGGATGCCGAATCCGCCGTGAAGGGGGATAGCGCGGCGCTCGCGATCTACCGCGGGATGCACGCGGCGCTTCGGGACGCGCGCTCTCTCTCGTACGAGAGCGAATACGTCAGGGAAACCGGCGGCGTGGAGATCGGCCATTCGAGCTACCGGCTGCTGCTCATGAAACCGAACTACGCGCGGCTCGAGTCGAGGAGCGCCGACGGCTCGAAGACGGGGTTTCTCGTGCTCGACGGCCGGGATCTCTGGATCTACTGGCCCGATGGAAGGCCCTACATCCACGAGACCGATTCCGCGTCGAACGCGAAAGACGGACGGAACTCGTACATCAGGAAGGGCGCCGCGAGGGGGACACACTCGATCGCGCGCGAAACGAGCGTTCTCGGTACGGGAATGTCGATGACCATTCTCGACCCGAGCATATTTCACGGGAGCTTCGATCTCATGGAGGCGCTCCTCGAGAGCGTGCGGCGCGCGGGTTCGGTCAATGCGGACGGCGAGGTCTGCGACATCATCGAGGCGAGCTACGCGAACGGCCAGCGGACGAGGGTGTTCTGGATCGCCAGACGCGACCGTCTTCCCCGGCGGCTCGAGGAGACCGTGCGGGGGAGGCGGGACATCGTCGTGCGCGAGCGGTGGCTCGACGTCGTCGTCGACGGGGAAATCCGGAAGGATCGATTCGCGTGGAAACCGCCCGCCGGCTGGGAGGAGTACGCGCTGCGGTCGCTCGACGACGGCCTTTTGAAGCCGGGGAGCGACGCGCCCGATTTCGAGCTCACGCTTCTCGACGGTTCGCGATTCCGGCTGTCCGATTATCGAGGCACGGTCGTCTGGATCTCGTTCTGGAGGCTGAGCTGCGTGCCGTGCCGCGCGGAGCTTCCCCGGCTGCAGCGCCTCCAGGAGCAGTACGCGAAGGAGGGGCTCGTCGTGCTCGGCGTGAATTGCGCGGACGGCCGCGAGGAAGCGCAGGCGTTCCTGCGCGAGAAGGCGGTGCGGTTTCCGAACGTCGTCGATACGACGGCCGTCGCGCGCGAAGTGCTGCACGGGAAATATCAGACGGCCGCGGGACAGGGCGCGCTGCCGCTGAACTACATCATCGATATCCGCGGCAGGGTCGCGGCGGGATGGTACGGATACGAGAAGGGCAGCGACCGGGGGGAGAAGATACTCCGGAAGCTCGGCCTGACCAAGTGACCGCTCGCGCGCATTTTTCTGTTGCATGAAGGGGCTCGTCCGCGCTATCATCCCCCCGGCTTGTGATGTGGTGGTGGATGATGCGGCGGTGGAGCCTTTTTTCGTTTCTGCCCTCCCGTGCTTTCGTTTCGAGCGTGATCATCGGGATCGTCGTCTCGCGCGCGGTCGCCGCCGGCGTCGTCATCAACGAAGTCTATTACGACCATCCGGGCAGGGACGACGGCTGGGAGTTCGTCGAGCTCCATAATCCGGACACCATTCCATGCGCGCTGGCCGGCTGGGCGCTGGAGACGCTCGATGGAGCGACCGGCGCCGCGAAGCTCGTATGGACGGCGTCCCCCGGCGCGATCATCGGGCCGGGCGGGTTCCTCTGCATCGCGGGAATCGAGCGGGCTCCCGCCGCCGGGCTGCTGCTCAGGGGAACGCTCGGGAACGGTCCCGATGCGATCCGGCTCGTTTCCCCCTCGGGCGCTGCCGATCTCGTCGGGTACGGCGCCTGCGCTTCGGGCGATCTCTTCGAAGCCGCGCCCGCCCAGGACGTGAGCGCGGGATCGTGCCTCGCCCGGAAGCCGGACGGCCATGACAGCGGCCGAAACGACGAGGATTTCGTGCCCGCGCTTCCGACGCCGGGGCGGAGGAACTTCTTTCGATTCGATATCGGCATGAGCATCCCCCCGGCGGACGCCCTGCCGTGCCGGGGATCGCTCTTTCCGCTGAAAACGATGATCGCCAATTGCGGCCTCGAGCCGGCGCGCGGGAGCGTTTCGATTCTGAGCGACGTGATCGCCGACGGATGCGGCGGATTCTCCGGCGTTCGGAGATATTCGTTCGATCTCGCCGTTTCGGCCGTCGATTCGTTCGAGCTCATCCTCGCGGCCCCGGAAGCGATCCGTTTCGCAATTCGTGCGCGATTCGACCGCGCCGTCGACGAGAACCCGGCCAACGATTCGGTGCGTGCGTTCCTCGGCGCGTCTCCCGGCGCGATCGTCGTCAACGAAATCATGTATCGCCCCGCGATCGGAATGAGCGAATGGATCGAGCTTGTGAACGTGTCCGGCGCCGACCGCAATCTCAAGGGATGGACGCTCTGCGACGCGACGGGCTCGCGGCGTCTCATCTCCGCGGCGGATGCGATTCTGCCGCCGGGGACGTTCGCAATACTTGCACGTGATTCGGCATCGTTCGCATTCGAGTTCCCTTTGAGCGCCGCGCCCGTGCGGGGCGTCGAGGGAGGGTGGCCGTCCCTCAACGACGCGGACGGGAAGGTCCGCGCCGACGCCGTTTCGCTCCACGACGAATCGGGCATGCTCGTCGAGGCGGTCTCGTACCGCGATCTCCTCGGCGACGAGCGGGGGAGAAGCATCGAGCGCGTATCGGCCGACGCGTGCAGCGGACGCGCCGGGGGGATCTGGCATCGCTGTGCCGCGAAGCGGGGCGCGACCCCGGGGGACGCGAATTCCACGCGGGTCGATCAGTCGCCGCGCTCCGCCGGGCTCTTCGTGTCGCCCAATCCATTCAGCCCGCGGCGCGACGGCGAGGTTTCGGTGGCGGGAACACGGGTCGCCGGCGAAACGGGATTTCTCGCGAGGATCTTCGATCGGGAGGGATACGAAGTGGCGCGCCTGTTCGGCGAGAGCGGAGGGGCCGACATTTTCTCGTGCCGCTGGGACGGCCGGACGAGCGACGGGAGGATCGCGCGGACGGGGCTCTACGTCTGCCTCGTCGAGTACATCGAAGCGGGAGGGGTGGTATGCAGACGGGAAAAGGCCTGTATCGTCGTCGCCGGGGATTGAACGGTGTGCCCGCCGGGGGCGCGCTCGTCGCGCTCCTGCTCCTCGCAGCCGGAACCGCGTCGGCCGCCGGCGGGAGCGCCGCGCATTTCTTCGCCGGCTGCCCGCGCGGATGCGCCTCGGGCAACTTCTTCCACGGGATCGGCGCGGGAGGGCGCCCGCGCGCCGGCCTCCATATGATCGCCTCGAATCCGTACCTGCTCGGCGGCCTCGTCTCGTCGGAGATTCTGTTTGGAATGGACGGTCGCTCGCGCGCCGCGTGGCTCGACTGGCGCCACTTCGGGCACGCCCTCTATCGCGAGGACGAGCTCACGGCGGCGATCGGGATTTTCTCCCCGGGAGGCGTTCCCCTCGGGCTCTTCGCCGTACCCGCGGTCGAGCGGCGCGCGCCCCGCGGCTTCGGGTCCGGCTTCTCGTCATCCATCTCGATCGCCGGATCGCTCGACATCCGCCGTGGCGCGCGCGCCGGATGCATGATCCGCGCGGCGGGCGGCGCCGATTCGGCGCGGCATGACGCGCGGATGTTCCTGCATCTCGCCGGGGGCGCCTTCACCCTCGTCGTCGACGGAGCCGTTTCCGGCCCGCGGGGTCGGGACGTCCAGTGCATGCTCGAGGCATGGCTCGCGGACGCGTTCGCGATCGCGTGCTCCTATCGCGGGAACACCGGGGAACTGTCGAGCGGGCTCGTCATCAGGATCTCGCGGGCGGTTCTCGATCTCTCATGGGGCCGGCATCCGGTGCTGGGAAGCACGGTGACGGCCGGCGCCGGGAGGTTATGGGAATGGTGAGATCGGCGCGACGGCCGCGCCGGGCCGGCTGCGCGAGAACGGCGTGTGCGTCGAGAA
>JBFYZJ010000174.1:0-3146 GCA_041309565.1 Candidatus Krumholzibacteriota bacterium | reverse complement strand
CTGGCGATGGCGCGCGCCCCGCCCCAGCTCGCCCCGACCGCCACCTCGAGCGCCACCTTCTCGTTGATCGACCACTCACAGTAGACGTCCGCCTTGCACTGCTTCGCGAGTGTCTCGAGAATCTCGGTGCTCGGCGTGCCCGGATACGCGGAGGCGAACTCGCCGCCGTGCTCGTACACGCCTCGCGCGAAGGCTTCGTTTCCGGATAAAAGCATTTCCATAAAGAGGCTCCTCCCGGTGGGGGCGTTTTTCGAAGGTTGTATTCGTCGAAAGTCGTAACTCTGCTTCCGGATACCTTAAAAGGAATGGCGGAAAAATTCAACTAAAAAGCGCGGGGCTCCCCAAGCGCGGGGCTCCATTCGCCCCGTTTTCCATTCCGGGGAAATAATGCTTCTCATGGCGCTCCTCGTGTGAATAGAATACGGCGTGGTTCGCCGGCGGGGGCGGCCCGCGCGGCGGCGCAAGACTCCGAAAAACCGAACCGGGAGGTGCGAACATGGCAAAGCGCTACGGCTTGTCGTGGATACTCGTGCTCTTCTGCGTCGTTCTCGCCGTTTCGGCGGCGAACGCCCAGTGGGTGAAGGACGGCATTCCCGTGGGCAGCGCGGATAATTTTCAGGAGGATGCATTTCTCGTCCCGGACGGGGCGGGCGGAGCGATGATCGTCTGGCAGGACGGTCGCAGCGGCTCCTATGACATCTACGGCAACAGAGTCGGGGCGAACGGCTACGTATATGCGGGGCCGGGGGGGCTGCCTCTCTGTTTGGCGGACGGGGAGCAGACCCTGGGGGGAGTCGCCGCCGACGGCAACGGCGCTGTCTACGTCGTCTGGCTCGACTACCGCAGCGGCAATGCGCAGATCTTCGCCCAGATGATCGATACGTCGGGCACCGTCCACTGGACGGCCGACGGGATCAATATCTGCCAGTTCGCTCTCTATCCGAGCGATCTTGCCGTCGCTCCGGATGGAACCGGCGGCGCTCTCATCACGTGGTCCGATTATCGAAACGGCAACACCGACATTTACGCTCAGAGGATCGACGGATCGGGCAACAGGCTCTGGAGCGACGCGGGAAGACCGGTGTGCATAGTCGCGACGGAGAATCAGCAAGCGCCGAAAATTGCGCCGGACGGCTCGGGCGGAGCCAGTATCGTCTGGGAAGGCACCTCCGGCAACATCCGCGCGCAGCGGCTCGACGATGCGGGAGCCATGCTGTGGGATTCGGCCGGAGTTGCGGTCTGCACCGCGGGCGGTTATTTGTATCATCTGCAAATAGCCGTAAACGCCGGCGGAGAGCCCTATGTCTCGTGGACCGATCAACGCGCCGGATACGACGATATCTATGTTCAATATCTCGATCTGAACGGCGCCCCCGTATGGCAGGTCGACGGGGTATCCGTTTGCAACGATGCGGGATCCTATTTCAATAAATATTACTCGCGGATCGTTCCGGACGGCCAGGGGGGTTTGATAGTCGCGTGGTGGGACCATCGAGATGGAACTTACGGCGATGTATATGGGCAGCGTATAGCGTGGGACGGCGCCCGGGCATGGGGATCGATGGGGAAGATGCTCGTTCCCGCGTTTGCATATGAAGGGCCCTTCAGCATGATATCCGACGGCGCCGGGGGGGCGATACTGGGGGTGGACCTCTACCCGGGCGAGAACATTAAGCTCGACATCTATGCCCAGAAGGTTGATTTCAACGGGAATCTGCCCTGGGGATCGAGCGGTGTTCCCGTTTCAGTAGCCGAAAGCTTCCAGTATTCCACAAAGCTGACTTCCGACGGATTCGGCGGAGTGATATTCGCCTGGGAGGATTACCGGCCGAACGATACTGACGCCGACATCTACTGCCAGCGATTCTCCGGGACGGGGCTCTGGGGCAATTCCGAGCCCGAGATCCTCTCCTGCGCGGACGTGCCGGCGGATCAGGGAGGCTGGGTGCGGATCAGGACGGCGGCCTCGCCGCTGGACGCCGCGGGAGAAGCGTTCCCGATCTTCGGGTACAACGTCTGGAGATTGATCGGGAGCGGCGGCGGGCCGATGGCGGTTTCGGCGGCTGCTCCGACGCTTCGCGAGCTTCCTGCCGATCGAGCGCAGGCCGCGGCGCTGCTCGGCGATCCCGCGACGGCGGTCGGCGTGCGGGTGAGCGGACCACAGGCGGCGGCGCTGGGCCTCCCCGAAGGGGACTGGGAGTCGGTCGGCTTCTGGTTCGCGACCTGGGATACGGTCTACCATATCGCCGTTCCGACGAGGAACGACTCGACGGAATCGGGGACGGCGGAGGAGACGTATATCGTCACGGCGCATACCTCGACGGCCGGCGTATTCGTGGCCTCGGCCCCCGCGGTCGGCTGGTCCGTCGACAACCTCGTTCCGGGCATGACCCCCGGCTTCGCGGGGAGCGAGACGGCCTCTCCGGCGGGGCTCATGCTGACGTGGGATCCGAACGCCGCTTCCGATATCTGGAAGTACGACGTGCACCGGGGAGAGGACGCGTTGTTCGTGCCGGACGAGACGAACCTGCTCGGGACGACGACGGACACGGATCTTCACGACGGGACGTGGGTGAAGGCGTATCAGTATCACTACAAGCTCGTCGCGGTGGACCGGCACGGCAACAAGGGGCCCGAGGCGCTCCTGAGGCCCGAGGACATCAAGGTCGGCACGATGCTCCTGAGCTTCGCGGCGGCGCTCAGGCAATCCGCGATCGAGGTGACGTGGACGCTCGCGGATCTCGACGAGGCGGCGGCGCTGAAGGTGCTTCGTTCGGCGGGCGGCTCGTTCGAGGAGCTGCCCTCGATCGATATCGACCGTGCGGGGCTCGACTTCACGGCCGCGGATCGGAGCGTGGAGCCGGGGACGACGTACCGGTACCGGGTCGACGTCGTCGAGGCGTCGGGGAGCCGGACGCTCTTCATGACGGACGGGATCACGACGCCGGCGATGCCGCTCACGCTGCACCAGAACCATCCGAACCCCTTCAACCCGGCGACGACGATCGGCTACTACCTGCCCGAGTCGAGCGTGGTGACGCTGGAGATCTACGACTCGTCGGGGCGTCTCGTTTCGAGGCCGGTGAACGGGATGAAGCAGGATAAGGGCACGCACGAGGCGGCGTGGAGAGGCGTCGACACGAATG
>JBFYZJ010000173.1:0-3292 GCA_041309565.1 Candidatus Krumholzibacteriota bacterium | reverse complement strand
CCGTGTACCGCGGATAGCTGTGGTACTTCGACTGGACCCATTCCTGGAGAACGCTCTTGAAATTGACGTGGTCGCGATGCTCGAGGAAGTCCTCGATGTCGCAGAGGATCTTGTCCTCGATGAAGCTCCGCGCCTGCTCGAATCCGCCGTCGATATAGATCGCGCCGATGATCGCCTCGAGCGCGGCGGTCAGCACCGAGTCCTGATCGGCCACTCCCCCGCGCTCGGCGCTCTCGCTCAGGATGATGAAGGGCTTGATACCGATCTCGTCCGCCTTTTTCGCCAGGACGCCCTTGCTCACGAGGAGCGACTTCTTCTTCGTGAGCTGGCCCTCGTTCTCCTCCGGGAAGTTCCGCATGAGAAAATCGGCCGTCACGAGCGAAAGCACCGAATCGCCGAGAAACTCGAGACGTTCGTACGAGATACGCTCGGCGCCGGGCTTGAGATCGCCGAGGGTCGAACGGTGGGTGAGCGCCTCGACGAGACGCTCGCGGGATACGAAACGATAGCCGATCCTGCCCTCGATCTCGGCATAGCTCGCGCCGTCACCGCTCCCCGCGCGGCTGAACCGCCGTTTGATTGCCTCGAGAAAACGCTTCATGCGAACGGGCGTCCGACCTTTCCCTACGATTCGTATCGCTTGAGCACGATGCTCGCGTTGTGTCCTCCGAATCCGAACGAGTTGCTCATGACGTACGAGAGCTCCTGCTTGACCGCAACGTTCGGCACGTGGTTGAGCGGGCATTCGGGATCGGGATTGTCGAGGTTCGCCGTCGGGGGGATGAGCCCGTCGCCGATCGCCTTGACGCAGGTGATGAACTCGATCGCCGCGGCCGCGCCGAGGAGATGTCCGTGCGTCGATTTCGTCGAGCTCACCCGCACCTTCCGCGCATGCGCCCCGAACACGCCGACGATGGCGTCCGACTCCGTCTTGTCGTTGTACGCCGTCGACGTCCCGTGCGCGTTGATGTAGTCGATCCGTTCGGGGGGGATGCCCGCGCTCCAGAGCGCCTGTTTCATGGCGTTTGCGGCGCCGATGCCTCCGGGCACGGGCGTCGTGATGTGGTACGCATCGCCGCTGAGCCCGATGCCGGCGATCTCGGCGAGGATGACCGCCCCGCGGGCCTTCGCTCGCTCGAGCTCCTCGAACACGACGAGACCGCTCCCTTCCGACATGACGAAGCCGTCGCGGTCGCGGTCGAACGGCCGGCTCGCCCGCTCGGGCTCGTCGTTCCTCGTGGAGAGCGCCTTCATGGAGCAAAATCCGCCGAGCGCCATCGGCGAGATCGTCGCCTCGGTGCCGCCGGTGAGGACCGCGTCGGCGAAGCCGCTCTTGATGTACATGAACGCGTCGCAGATCGCATGGGCGCCCGACGCGCACGCCGAGACGGTCCCGAAATTCGGGCCCCGGAGACCGTACCGGATCGAGACCTGCCCCGCGGCCATGTCCGAGATCATCATCGGGATGAAGAAGGGGCTGATGCGCGAGGGTCCCTTCGCGACGAGGATCGAATGCTGCGCCTCGAAGGTCAGGATGCCCCCGATGCCCGATCCGATGATCGTTCCGAAGCGCTCCGCTTCATACGTGCCCTCGAGCCCCGCCATGGCCTCCGTCGCGGCGGCGAGGGCGAGCTGGACGGACCGGTCCATCCGGCGGGCTTCCTTGCGGTCGATGTACCGCTCGGGATCGAAATTCTTGACCTCTCCGCCGATCTTCGAATCGTACCCGCTCACGTCGAACGCCGTGATGCGGGCGAGCCCCGACGTGCCGGTCGAGATGTTCGCCCAGTTCTCCGCCACGGTGGAGCCGCACGGAGCGATGAGCCCCATGGCGGTGACGACCACCCTTCTCGTGCTCGCGGACATGGTACCCCCTTTTGTGCGAACGCCGGGAGGCGAGCCCGGGCGGATTACTCCTTTGATCCGTGCGAGGTGATGTAATCGATCGCCTCTCCCACCTTCGTGATCTTCTCCGCTTCGTCGTCCGGGATCTCGATGCCGAACTCCTCCTCGAGCGCCATAACGAGCTCGACCGTGTCGAGCGAATCGGCGCCGAGATCGTCGATGAACGACGCTTCGCGCGTGATCTGATCCTGGTTGACCGAAAGCTGCTCCTCGATGACCTTCTTGACCCGTTCCTCGATAGTCATAGCGTCCCTGACCTCCTTCTTACCGGTTTCTCACGCCATCACCATTCCGCCGTCGCAGTTGATGACCTGCCCCGTGACGTAGTCACCGAGATCGGAGCAGAGAAACAGCACGACGTTCGCGACATCCGCTCCGGATCCGAATCTCCCGAGCGGAATGAGCCGCCGCATGTCCTCCCGCCGTTCCTCCGGCAACGCGGCCGTCATCGCGGTTTCGATGAAGCCCGGCGCAATGGCGTTCACATTGATGTTTCTCCCCGCGAGCTCCTTCGCGACGGCCCGCGTGAATCCGATGATTCCCGCTTTGCTCGCCGCGTAGTTGCACTGCCCCGCGTTTCCCATCACTCCGATCACGGAAGAGATGTTCACGATCCGACCGAACCGTTTTTTTATCATCGAACGGGACACCGCTTTCGTGACGTTGAAGGTGCCCGTGAGGTTGACGCGCATCACGCTCTCCCACTCCGCGTCGCTCATGCGGATGAGGAGATTGTCCCGCGTGATCCCGGCGTTGTTCACGACGATATGGATCTGCTCGCGTCCCTCGAGCGCCTCGGCGACGCACCGGTCGACGTCGGCCGCGTTCGAAACGTCGCAGGCGAGCGCGACGCTCTTCCGCCCCTTCTCCCGCACGAGCTTCGCCGTCGCCTCCGCGCCCTCGAGATTGACGTCGAGAGCGGCGATATCGGCCCCCGCGGCGGCGAGCGTGGCCGCGATATCGCGGCCGATGCCCTGTCCCGCTCCCGTTATCAACGCCGTTTTGCCCTCGAGGTTCACCATATCGCTCCTTATCGCCGCCGCGCGCCGGCCGGACGTACGGACGAGCAGCTCACGCCGTCTCGCCCGCGAGGCTTCGCCCGAGCTCCTCCGCCGTGCCGATCGACTGGACCGCGCGCTGTCCATCGATCCGCTTCAGAAGTCCCGCGAGCACCTTGCCCGGTCCGACCTCCACCACGTGCCCGCTCCACGACGCGAGGAGGAGCGCCATTGAATCGGACCAGAGCACGGGGCTCGTGAGCTGCCGCGAAAGCGCGTCGACGATATCGTCCTTCCGGGAGACGATCCGCGCGTCGGCGTTGCAGACGACGCCGACCGAGGCGTCCCGGATCGTGAATCCTCCGATGAAGTCGACGAGCTCCCGCTGC
>JBFYZJ010000172.1:0-4765 GCA_041309565.1 Candidatus Krumholzibacteriota bacterium | reverse complement strand
TGCGAGCGCGACGAGATGTTCTCAGGCGACTACGTGATCCTGTGCCTCGACACGTACGGGGAGGCGACGCACGCCTTCGAGATCGCCGCGAATCCGTACGGCGTTCCCGGGGATCTGCTTTTCTCCTCGGCCTACGGCGAGGACGGCGGGTACGACATGATCTTCGAGTCGTCCGGCCGGATCACCGACAAGGGATGGGTGGCGGAGATGGCGGTGCCCTTCGCGAGCCTGCGCTTCCCCAACACGCTCGACCAGACGTGGCGCGTCGACTTCTGGCGCAACCGGCCGCGCGAATCGCGCTTCCAGTATTCATGGGCAGCCTACAACCGCGACGAGGACTGCTGGCCCTGCCAGTGGGGAACTCTGAAGGGCATCTCGGGCATCAAGCCGGGGAAGGGCCTCGAGCTCCTGCCGGCGGTCGTCGCGCACGAGGCAGGCTACCTCGGGGACGACGGGAGCTTCGTCAACGATCCGGCCGACGGGGAGTTCGGGCTCGGGCTCACGTACGACATCAGCTCCGAGATGAGCGCCGAGGCGACGTTCAATCCCGATTTCAGCCAGATCGAGACGGACGTGGCCCAGATCGACGTGAACTCGACCTTCGCCCTGTTCTATCCCGAGAAGCGCCCCTTCTTTCAGGAGGGGAGCGATCTCTTCAACTCGTATTTCAACGCGGTCTACACGCGGTCGATCAACGACCCGAACGGCGCCGCGAAGCTCACGTGGCGCAGCGGCGCCACGAGCATGGCGCTCCTCTCCGCGCAGGACCAGCACTCGGTGATCATCCTCCCCTTCGAGGAGTCGAGCGAGTTCGTCGAGAACGGGAAGAGCTTCTCGAACCTCTTCAGGCTGCGGCGGGATTTCGGGCAGCAGTCGCACGTGGGGCTCATCGCGACCAACCGGATCTTCGACGGGGGCGGCATGGGATCGCTCGTGAGCGTCGACACGCAGGTGCGCCTGTCGGCGAGCAACTCGTTCCGCGTGCAGGCCATGACCTCGCAGACCGAGGAGGTCGACAATCTCGCTCTCGTGCCGGACAGCGCGTTCAACGCGAGCCGCTTCGCCGACGACAAATACACGGCCGGGCTCGACGGCGAGAGCTACTGGGGGCACGCGCTCGCCGCCGGCGTGAGCCGCAACACGGCCGACTACGGCCTCGCTCTCCATTACAACGAGATGAGCCCGACCTTCCGCGCGGACAACGGATTCGAGCCGCAGAACAACCAGCGCATGGCCTCGGCAGACGCGAGCGGCACCCTCAGATTCGAGAACAGCAAGATCCTGGAGTACATGCAGCTCTTCGTGCAGGGCGCACGGAAGTGGAACTTCGACGGCGTCCGGAAGGACGAATGGATCAACCCGAACCTCGAGGTGCAGTTCCGCGCGGCGCAGACGGGAATGCACGCGAGCTACATGGCGAGCAGCGAGCTCTTTCAGGGAACGCAGTTCAACGGCATCTGGTCCGTGCACAACTGCTTCAGCACCCAGCCGTGGAACGAGCTGAGGCTCAACGCGAACGTCAACTACGGCCACCGCATCGCGCGCTACCAGATGGTCATGGGGAAGCAGCTCGATTACGGCGTTTCCGCGACGATACGCCCCATCGACCGGGTGACGCTGGCCGTAGCGCTGAACCATACCGAAAGCGACGACCTGAACACCGGCGTGCGGCTGTTCGACCAGTCGGTCTTCTGGTCGCGTCTGTCGCTGCAGATGACGCGCGAGTTCTCGCTGCGCCTCGTGTCGCAGTACAACGATCGCTACCGCACGTGGGACGTCGATCCGCTCCTCACGTACCAGATCAACTCGTTCTCGCTGTTCTATTTCGGGTCGACGCACGATTACCGCACCTACGATTACGAGATCGACGGGCGCGAGGGATCCGATCTCACGGGGCGGCAGTTCTTCCTGAAGTTCCAGTACCTCTTCCAGATCTAGCGCGGCCGCCGCGCATGAACACGGGAGGACAGTTGTCATGAACTTGAAAGGCGCGGTTCTCGGCGCCATCGGCGTCGCTCTGCTCGCGCCGCCGCTTCAGGCGCAGGACATTCACCGGGCGGCGACGAGCGGCGACACCGCGGCGGTAAGAGCGATGATCAAGGCGGACGCCGCTCTGCTGAATCAGCGCAACACGTGGGGTCGAACGCCCCTCTGCGCGGCCGCGCGGGACGGCGGGGACGGGCCTACGGTACGCATGCTCATCGGCCTCGGGGCCGACGTGAACGCTGCCGACAACTCCGGATGGACACCGATCATGCTCGCCGCGTGGCGGCCGAACAAGGACGCGGTGGAAGCGCTCCTCGACGCGGGCGCGGAGCTTCCGATCGGCGGCCGGGGAGGCGCGCAAATACTGAAGGACGTGGCGGAGGGCGGGCTCGAGCGGCTTTTCGACACGCTCCTCGCGCGCGGCGCGGCCGTGGACTCCGCGGGCGCGCTGCTTCACGCGGCGGCCGGCGGCGGCTCCCGGCGCATCGTCGAATCGCTCGCCGGCACGGGTTTCGACGTGAATGAGCGGGACCGGTATGGCTGGGTGCCGCTCCACATCGCCGCCGAGCAGGGGCACCGGGAGATCGCCTCCTTCCTGCTCGCGCGCGGCGCCGATATCGACGCGAGAAACATGCTCGGGCAGACCGCGTACAACATCGCTCGGGATAGAGAGGATCCCGAACTGATGTCGTTCCTGGCGTCGGCCGGGGCCGACACCGCCGCTCCGGCGTTTCCGAAGATCAAGGGTAAATACCTCGGCAGGCCGCGTCCCGGATTGACGCCGGAGGAGTTCGCCCCCGGCATCGTCTCTCACCGGTACCGCCCGCACTCCACCGTCGCCGTCTCCCCCAAGGGGGACGAGATCTTCTGGAATCCGATGATCGAGTCGCGCGGCGGGGGATACTCGTTCGGCTACATCATGACGACGAGGATCGAGAACGGATATTGGACCTATCCGCGAAAGGCGGCGTTCTCCGAGAAGGATTTCAGGGACGACCATCCGTTCTTTTCCCAGGACGGGAAGAGGCTCTATTTTCTGTCGGAGCGGCCGGTCAAGGGCGTCGCGGTTCCACAGTACGAGAAACGCACCTGGTATCTGGAAAAAACGAAGGCGGGTTGGAGCGAGCCGAAATTCTGCGAGGAATTGCCCATTCCCGCCGGGCCGCGCGTCACCTTCCTCACGTTCTCGTTCGACAGGGACGGCAACTACTACTACGCGACGGACGGAGACATCTGGCTCTCCCGCCGCGTGAAGGGGAAGTACGCAGCCCCCGAGAAGTTCGGGAGCGCCGTGAACACCGACAAGGTGGAAATGTCGCCGATGATATCCCCCGAAGGCGACTATCTGCTCTTCCTGAGCGGCTCTCCGCCGGGCCCCTGCGTGTCGTTCAAAAACAAGGACGGTTCCTGGACGCAGGCGAGGAGCCTGGCGGACAGGATGAAGAGCCGCCCGTTCAATTTCGCGCCCGCCGGCGATTACATCATGATCGGCGGCGACCGCTGGGTCGACGCGAAGATGATCGAGCAGATGAAACCGAAGGAGTAGGCGAGAATGAAAGCGCTCCGCATGGAGGAGATGACCGCCCCCGCGATCAACGACGCGATCGCGCGCGGGTTCACGACCGCCGTCGTCGGCGTCGGCTCGACGGAACAGCACGGCCCGCATCTCCCGACGATGACCGACACGAGAATCGCCGAGGACGTGGCGAACCGCGTCGCGGCGAAGCTCGGAAACGCGCTCCAAGCGCGGACCGTCGCGGTCGGCGTTTCCGAACATCATGTCTCGTTCGGCGGGACGATCTCGCTCCGCCCCGAAACCCTGCGCATGATCGTGCTCGACTACATACGGAGCCTCGCCGCGTGCGGCTTCTCGCGCATCGTGTTCCTGCCGTGCCACGGCGGGAATTTCGGCACGGTCGAAAAGACGATCGAGGAAGCGCGGCCGGAGCACCCGAACGTGAAGATCGTCGGCTATACCGACCTCATGAAATTCGCCGACGTCTCGAACGCCATGTCCGCCGAATTCGGCGTCTCCGAGGGGGAGGCGGGCGCGCACGCGGGGGAGAACGAAACCTCGATGATGCTGGCGCTCGAGGGGGCCCTCGTCGCCCGGGATAGATTCGAGGCCGGCTACGTGGGGCTGCTCGGCGAGAACGAGGTCCGCGTCATTTTCGAGAAGGGGATGCCGGCGCTCACGAAGAACGGGGTGCTCGGAGATCCCGGGAAGTCGTCGGCCGAAAAAGGGGAAATCTATCTCGAGCGTCTCGCCGAATTTCTCGCGCGGGAGGTCGAGAAGCGGTGAATTTCGCCGAAATGCCCATGAAGAGGGTCCAATCGCACGGCGAGTATCTCTCGCGGCACTTCGACTTCGCCGGCGCTGCCGCCGTCGACGTCGGATGCGGCACGGGGGATTTCGTGCGCTGGATGACGGAGCAGGGCGCCGCGGCGACGGGGATCGACACGATCGAGATGATCGCCCGCGCCGTGGAGGCTCCGAGGATCGGGAATGAAAAATATCTCGTGGGCACGGCGCAGGCGGTTCCGGTCGAGGACGGCTGTGCCGACGCCGCGCTCTATATCGCCAGCTTTCATCATATCCCCGAGCTCGAAATGCCGCGCGCCCTCGCGGAATGCGGGCGCATCCTCAAGCCCGGCGGGGCGGCGATCTTCGTCGAGCCGGTCGGCGAGACGGGATCCTATTACGAGGTCGTCCGGCTCGTCGAGTACGAGCGGGAGATTCAGGCGAAAGCGTTTGCCGCAATCGGGGCGCCCGAGAACG
>JBFYZJ010000171.1:0-5654 GCA_041309565.1 Candidatus Krumholzibacteriota bacterium | reverse complement strand
CCGAACAGGGCGATCTCCTCGGCGACGATCCGGCAGATCACGTCGAAGAGCTCCTCGTCGTCGAACGACCACGAATCCGCGATGGCGAGCGCGATCTCGGTTCCCGTCACGGTCCGCTCGAGCCTCCGGTAATCGCCGGAAACGGCGAGCGTGAACGGGAGCTCCTCGCAGTCGCTCACGATGATCCGGCCGCCGACGCGCGGAGACGAGGCGTCGAGGACCCACCCGGGGAGCATGGCGACGTCGACGAGGACGCCGTCGGCGACGTTCATCTCGGGCACGAGGAACACGTCCCGCCCGAGGATCCGGGATCGCTCCGCGCCGATCCACGTCATCATGTCGCGGACATCGGCGGAATACCGGTCTTCGATCGTGAGCACGACGTCGTACTCGAACGTGAAATCCCGGCCGTCGTTCTCGACGATCCAGCGCCCGTCCCCGGCGCGGACTTCGAGCGCGTTCCCCGCGCCATCCGCCGCTCGGAATCCGATCGGATCGAGCATTTTGCCCTTCGGACCCTCGAACGCCACGAGGGACGCGTCGCCCGCCGTGAGCCCGAACATCGCGCCGTGAACGTGGACGACCTTGAGATGGTGATCGGCGAGCGAGAGACGGTAGAGCAGGAAAGGCGCCGCATCGCCTGGCCGGGATTCGAGATACGAGCAGCTTCCGAGCCCGACCGCCGCCATGGCGGCGCCGAGCGAGCATGCGATGAACATTCTCCTCCGCATCGCGCGATTGATCATGATCTGATTATCTTGCAAGGGATATTCCAGATATGCGGCACCGGAACCGAAAGGGGACTAGAACCGCAGCTTCCCCCGCAGCCACTCCACGTCCCCCCGCACCGTTTCCTGCAGATCGGAGAAGGCGCGCATCTCGGGACCCGACTTCTCACGCTCCCGCACCCAGTCCCACCACAGCACGACCGCGGCGGCCCAGACGAATACAACGGCGGTCACGAGGAGCACGACGAACCACCGGGGCCGTCCCGACGGCTTCTCGGGAAGATTGGGCGCGTCCACGACCTGCACGACGCTCGTCGTGCGCGCCCCGTCGATGCCGGCCTCCTCGTAGCGCTCGAGGAGGTACGCATAGACCCGCTCGTTGACCTCGAGATCGCGCTCCATCCTCGCGTAGGTCTGGACGAGGGCGGGCATGCGGTGCAGCGGTATGAAGACGGCGCCGGCGCTGTCGCCGTTCATAATCCCCTCGAGCTGCTGCATCAGCGCGTCGTACTCGGAGTTCTTGCGTTCGAGCTCGAGGGAGCCCGTCTGCTGGTATTCCTTGATCAGGTCGCGCTCGATGCCCGCGAGCACCGCCCTGACCTTGAGGTCGGCCGCGACGCCGATCGCGCCGCGCACCTGCTCGTCGAAATTGACGATGTTGTGCTTGGCCTGGAACGCGGCGATCTCGCGCCGATCCCTGCCGATCCGCTCGCGGTACGCGGCGAGCTGCGACGACATGAAGGTCCGCGTCTGCCCGGCGCGCGAGTACTGCAGGAACCGGTTGAGCGAATCGAGCCCCGCGATATACGCCTCGGCGATGCGCAGGGCGACCGCCGGATCACGGTCCGTGACGCTCAGGTGAATGAGCCCCGTGCCGGCGATGGACCATTTCGACCGGGCGCGCAGCTCGAGCAGCGCATCGTCCGTGCTCTCGGTCCCGAAGTAATCCTTCAGCGCGAGCGTGTCGATGATCATCTCGCCGAGACGGCGGCTCCCGAGAATGTCCCCGAGGATCGTGGCGGAGGCCGATCCCGCGCTCGAGGGAGAGACGACGGAGGGGAGATTGAGCTTCGTCATCCACGCGGCGAGAATCCCCTCCCCACCTTCCTCGACCGGCGGCAAGAGCAGCGCGCGCGATTCGTAGCGGTTCCCCGAAACGAGAACGAAGGCGAGCGCCGCAAGAAAGCCGGCGAGCGTCACCCACCCCACGATCGCGCGTCTCCTGACGATGCGATTCAGCGCCTGAAAGAACATCGATCGATCCTCCGTGCGGATGCTCCACGAACGCGCCGAGTGTATCCCCGGCATACGCGGAACACAAGATAATTTGGCGTCACCGCGACTCGAGAAGCGCTTCGAGCCGCTCCGCCGCGCGGCGAAGGTGCGGGATGACGATCGATCCGCCGACGACGAGGGCGACGTCGAACGCCTCGTAGAGCTCCTCGCGCGTCGCTCCCTCCTCCCGGCACCGGATCAGGTGATACGAGACGCACTCGTCGCAGCGCAGCACCATCGACGCGACGAGGCCGAGGAGCTCCTTCGTCTTCGCCGGAAGCGCGCCCGCTTCGTACGCCTGCGTATCAAGCGCCAAGAACCGCTTGATCCCCAGGGGAGCGTTCGAGAGCAGGATCTCGTTCAGCCGCGAACGCTCCTCACCGAACTGTCGTTCCCAATTCCCGGCCATGTTTGCCGACACCAGCCTTTCCGTCGATCGGCGGCAGCCGCTTCGAACACCCGCAAATCTGTTGCCGCCCGGCGGCGCCCGCTCTACAATGGGCCCTTCGCCGGCGACCGGAGCGGAAGTATACCAGAGAGCCGGCGGGGGGAAAACACCTTTGCGCAGGATCCTGTATATCGAGGATGCCCCGGCCGTCGGGGGATCCGCCGTCTGTCTCGACGAGCTCGCGCGGAGGCTCGATCGCTCGAGATTCGAGCCGTTCGTGCTCTTCGCCTACGACCTCGCGGCGCGCGCCGGATTCGAATCGGCGCTCGTCCGGACCGCCACGGAAGCCGGCATCCGGGGCGCGCCTGAGCCCGTCCCGCCGGAGGAGCGCGAGATCCGCGTCCCCCCGTTCAAGAAGCGGGAGTGGTACCGACTCCTCTGGAGCTTCAAGGAATACGCGCTCCGCGAGAGCGCTCGCGCCGGGCGGCTCGCCCGATGGATCGCGCGCGAGCGCTTCGATCTCGTCCACGCGAACAACTCGCTCACGGGGAACCTCGCGGCTATCGTCGCCGGATCGCGGGCCGGCGTGCCCGTGGTGAGCCACCAGCGCGGCTACGTCCGCCCGACGGCGTTCCAGCGGCGCCTCGTGAACGGCGTCGATCGCATCCTCTGCGTCTCCCGATCCATGGCCGATTACTACGCGGCGCAGGGGTTCCGCCGGGACCGGGTCGTCGCGGTGTACGACGGGATCGACGTGACGGCCCTCCGGCCGAGCGGCCGAGCGCCGCGCGGCCGCGTTCTCGTCGGATGGGCCGGCCGCCTCGTCGCATGGAAAGGCGTTTCCCTGCTCGTCGAGGCGGCGGAGACGGCGCTCTCGCGGCGGCCGGAAGCGGAATTCGTCATCGCGGGAGCGGGGCCGGATCTCGCCGCGCTCCGCGAGCGGGTCGAACGGAGCGCGGTTCTCAGAAACCGGCTGCGCCTGCCGGGATTCCGCAGCGACGTGCGCGACCTCATCGCCGGCTGCGACGTGTTCGTCAACACGTCGATCGAGCCGGAACCCCTCAGCCACTCGACCCTCGAGGCGATGGCGCTCGGGGTGCCCATCGTCGCGCCGCGGTGCGGCGGATTCCCCGAACTCGTCGCCGACGGGATGAGCGGACTGCTCTTCGAACCGGGCCGGGCGGACTCGCTCGCCGACGCGCTCACGAAGCTCATCGGCGACGCGCCGCTGCGCGCGAGCTTCGGCGCCGAGGGAAGGAGGCGCGCGGAGAAGATCTTCAGCCTCGAACGCCACGTCGGAAGCATCGAAGCCGTCTACGACGAAATTTTTCTGGAATGGAGCGCGCGGCGAGGCCGAGCCGCCGTCATGAAGCCCTGACGCGGGCGTATTTCTTCTTGCCCGCCCGCAGCATCAGCGCGCCGTCCTTGAGATCGGCCGCGGTGATGATCTCCTCCGCGGCGACGATGCGGCGCCCGTTCACGTATCCCCCGCCCTGGGCGATGAGACGCCGGGCCTCCCCGCGCGTCTTCGCGAGCCCGGCCTCCGCGAAGAGAACGAACGCCGGAACGCCCTCGCCGAACCTATCGCGGGGAAGCTCGACGGTCGGCACGCCCGCCTCGTCCCCGCCGCTGTCGCCGGAGAAAAGCGCGCGGGAAGCTTCGCGCGCCGTGCTCGCCGCTTCCTCCCCGTGGTTCAGCTTCGTCGCCTCGAACGCGAGCGTCTCCTTGGCTGGCCGGAGATCCTCCCCCGCGGCCGACGAGAGCCGGCTCACCTCGTCCATGGGGAGGAACGTGAAGAGCCCGAGGAACCGTGCGACGTCGCGGTCGTCGGCGTTGATCCAGTACTGGTAATATTCGTACGGGGAGGTCCGCTTCGGATCGAGCCACGTGGCGCCCTTCTCCGTCTTCCCCATCTTGGCCCCCGTCGCCGTCGCGAGGAGCGGGAAGGTGAGCGCCTGCGCGTCCGCCCCCTCGATGCGGCGGATGAGGTCGGCGCCGGCGAGGATATTCCCCCACTGGTCGTTTCCCCCCATCTGGAGCGTGCACCGGTGGCGCCGGAAGAGTTCGAGGAAATCGTACGCCTGCAGGAGCATGTAGTTGAACTCGATGAAGTTGAGCCCCGTCTCGAGCCGCATGCGGTACGATTCGGCGGCGAGCATCCGGTTCACGCTGAAATGCCGCCCGATATCGCGCAGGAATTCGATGTAGTTGAGCGGCCGGAGCCAGTCGGCGTTGTTGACCATCAACGCCCCGCCGCTCGAGAAATCGAGAAAGCGCGCGAGCTGCCTCCTGAGCCCCTCGGCGTTCGCGTCGATCGCCTCCGTCGAGATGAGCTGCCGGAGCTCGGTCTTGCCGCTCGGGTCGCCGATCATCGCGGTTCCCCCGCCGACGACGGCGAGCACGCGGTGCCCGTGCCGCTGCATATGGGCGAGCGCCATGATCGGAACGAGGCTTCCCACATGGAAGCTGTCCGACGTCGGATCGAATCCGATGTAGCAGGTGACGCTCGTCCCGAGCATCTCGCGGACCTTCGCCTCGTCGGAGACCTGCTCGACGAATCCGCGCTCCTTCAGCACGTCGTACACGTTCGACACACGCACTCCTTCCCCGCGCGTCGGCGCGGGCTTCGCCGCCCAGATTGCACGAGCGGCGCGCCGGCTGTCAAGAGGCAATGCGGAATCGACCCCGCAGGGGACCGCCCGCGGCCGGTCCGCGGGATGAACGGTTGACACGACGCGTTCCCGCGGTGTTACAATGCGCCCGTTCGCCCCGAAAGGAGAACGGATGCAAACGCTCGAGAGACTTCTCCAGAACGGAAGCGACGCCCTCTGGGGCCTTCCGATGATCGTGCTCCTGCTCGGAACGCACCTCTTCCTCACGATCCGTCTCCGTTTCATCCAGCGGCATATCGGCACGGCGATCAAGCTCTCCTTCAGCCGCGCACGCGAGGGGGATGGGGACGTGAGCCCCTTCGGCGCACTCACGACGGCGCTCGCCGCGACGATCGGGACCGGCAACATCGTCGGCGTCGCCACCGCCGTGGCGCTGGGCGGACCCGGCGCCGTGTTCTGGGTATGGATCACGGGCGTCTTCGGCATCGCGACGAAATACGCCGAGGCGGTGCTCTCGGTGAAATACCGCGTCACGACGAAGGGCGGCCTCATGGCGGGAGGCCCCATGTACGTCCTCGAGCGCGGAATGAAGCAGCGCTGGCTCGGCGTGATATTCGCCGCGCTCACGTGCGTCACCGCGCTCGGCATCGG
>JBFYZJ010000170.1:0-4470 GCA_041309565.1 Candidatus Krumholzibacteriota bacterium | reverse complement strand
GCACGCCTCGCTGCTGCCCCGGTACCGCGGGGCGAGCCCCGTCGTCGGCGCGATCGTGAACGGCGACGCATTCACGGGCGTGACGACCATGGAGATGGCCGAGGCGCTCGACGCCGGCCCCGTCTACCTGCAACGAATCGTCGGGATCGATCCGTCGGAGAACGCGGGTGCGCTCTCGGAACGGCTCGCGGCCGCCGGGGCCCCGCTCCTCGTCGAGACGCTCCGGCGAATCGTCCGCGACGGCCTGCGCCCGGCGCCGCAGCCGACGGACGGCGTCGTCACGTCCCCGCGTCTGCGCAAGGAGGACGGGCTCGTGCCGTGGGAGCGGGACGCCGTCGCCGTGCACAACCACCTGCGGGGCATGAATCCGTGGCCGGGGAGCTTCTGCCGGCATCGCGGCGCGTCCCTGAAGATACACGGGGCGGAGCCGTTCGATCTCATCCCGCGCGATATGCCGCCGGGCACGATACTCGAGGCGCGGGGGGACACGATCCTCGTCGCCTGCGGCCGCGGCGCGGTGCGTCTGCTCTCGCTGCAGGCCGAGGGCAAGCGCGTGCTCGCGGCATCCGATTTTCTCCGCGGATTCGCGCTCGAGAGGGGGGACGTCCTTGGCGGGCGGGCTGATCGATAGGCTGCGAAAGCGCCAGTATCCGGTGGTCATGCTGTACCTGCTCTTGATCGGTGCGGCATTTCTCGCGGGCGTCGTCATTTTCGATCTCATCATCATGCCGAGCGTCGTGGGGCGGGGGGACGTCGCGAGCGCCCCCGCGATCGAGGGAATGAGCCTGAAGCAGGCGCAGGAGATCTGCCGCAGGGAGCGTCTCGGCATCGCCGTCGCGGCTACTCGGAGCTCCGACGAGGTCCCGGAGGGATACATCATCTCGCAGGATCCGCGGCAGGGGCAGCGCCTCAAGCGGGGCAGAACGATCAAGGTCGCCGTGAGCTCGGGGCGACGGATGGAGATCGTTCCATCCTTTCTCGGCAAGACGCTTCGCGAGGCCGAGGTGCTCGTCGCGAGCGCCGGGCTCGCGAAGGGGCGCGTCGTGCGGATCTTCGCGCCGGGGGAGGGGCAGCCCACCGTTCTCGCGACGAGCCCCGCCGCCGGCGCGAAGATCCCGCAGGGGGCCTCCGTAGACATTCTGCTCGCGATGCACGGGGAGCCGAAGGCGTACGTCATGCCCGATCTCGTCGGCAGGGATTTTCCGTTCGTCAAGGACCGGCTCGAGCGCCTCGGGTTCAACGTCGTGCACGCCGCCTCGCGGCGCCGCGGCGAGGGACGGTTTCCGAACGCGATTCTGTCTCAGGCGCCGCCGGCGGGAGCGAAGATCAGGGAGGGAGACACCATTGAGCTCGTCGTTTCATCGCTTGAATGAGGAGGGGCGCACGGCCGTCGCGCCGTCGGTCCTCTCGGCTGATTTTTCGTGTCTCGAGCGGGAGATCCGCGCCGTCGAGGACGGGGGCGCCGACTTCCTCCATCTCGACGTGATGGACGGCAATTTCGTCCCCAACATCACCTTCGGCCCGATGATCGTCGAGGCGATCGCGCGGCTTGCGCGCGTTCCGCTCATCACGCACCTCATGATCCTGAATCCGGATAAATACGCCGAGCAGTTCGTCGCGGCGGGAAGCGCGGCAGTGAGCTTTCACTGGGAGGCGCTCCGCGCGGGGCACGGGGACGCTCTCGCGAAGATCCGCGCGCGCGGCTGTGCCGCCGGCATCGCGATCAATCCCGACACGCCGCTGTCGGCGATCGAGCACCTGCTTCCCCATATCGACCTGCTCCTTGTTATGACCGTGTTCCCGGGCTTCGGCGGCCAGGATCTCATCGCCGACGCGATCGCGAAGATCGGCGAGGCGAGGCGCGTCAGGGAGGAAAAGGGCCACCGGTTCGTGATCGAGGTGGACGGGGGGATCAAACCGGGGAACGCCGCGCGCGTGCGCGAACAGGGGGCGCAGATCATCGTCGCCGGCACGGCGGTCTTCAAATGCTCCGACTATGCGGAGGCGATCCGGGGGATTCGGGGCTCGTGACGGCGGCGCGCGACCATCCCCGGCTTTCGCCTGCGGTTGCCTAACGACTTGATTTCCCTTGCACATTGTTGAAAAATTATGTTAGTTTAACTATTTTCCGGGCAGGGGATGGGTTCGTTTGTTTCAAGATCTGAGCGATAAATTCGCGCGCATTTTCAAGGATCTGCGCGGGCAGGGGAAGGTCCGGGAGGGGCACATCGCCGAGGCCATGCGGGAGGTCCGCAGGGCCCTGCTCGAGGCGGACGTTAACTATAAGGTAGTCAAGGAGTTCGTTGGCCGGGTCGGCGAGCGCGCCGTCGGGCAGAAGGTGCTCGACAGCCTCACTCCCGACCAGCAGATAATCAAGATCGTCCACGAAGAGCTCGTCACGCTCCTCGGGGCGAAGCCGGTAAGCTTCAATCTTTCCGGATCCCCTGCCCCCGTCATGATTGTGGGGCTGCAGGGGTCGGGGAAGACGAGCTTCGCGGCGAAGCTTGCGGTTCACACGCGCAAGAAGGGGCGCCGGCCGCTCCTCGTCGCCGCCGATATCTACCGGCCCGCCGCAGTCGAGCAGCTCCGTGTGCTCGCGCGGCAGATCGACGTTCCGATCCACGCGCCGGGCACCGACGTGCCGGTCGTGGAGATTGCGGAGAGCGCGCTGCGGGTCGCGAGGAAGGAACTCTGCGACACGGTCATCGTCGACACCGCGGGGCGGCTCCATATCGACCGGGAAATGATGGCGGAGCTCGGCTCCGTCCGGGATGTTCTGGCACCGGAGGAGACGCTCCTCGTCCTCGACAGCATGACCGGCCAGGAGGCCGTGCGCGTCGCCGAGGAGTTCGCGCGGGAGGTCGATCTCACCGGCGTGGTCCTCACGAAGCTCGACGGGGACACGCGCGGCGGGGCGGCCTTGTCGGTCGCAAGCGTCACCGGCAAGCCGATCAAGTTCGCCTGCGTCGGCGAGAAGGTCGATGACCTGGAGGCCTTCTATCCCGACCGAATGGCAAGCAGGATCCTGGGGATGGGGGACGTGCTGTCCCTCATCGAAAGAGCCCAGGAAACGATCGATGCGAAGACGGCCCAGGAACTCGAGCGCAAGCTCCGGAGGGAGTCGTTTACCCTCGAAGATTTCCTCGGGGAGCTGCAGCGCCTGAGAAAAATGGGCCCGCTCGATCAGGTCCTCGGGATGATACCCGGGGTGAAGGTCCGCGGAGTCGCGGGAGGGGACGCCGGAGAGAAGGAGCTCGGGAAGATCGAGGCGATCATTCGCTCGATGACTCCCGGCGAACGGCGCGATCCCCACATCATCGACGGATCGCGGCGGCGCCGCATCGCTGCCGGCAGCGGAACTGCCGTGCAGGATGTGAACCGCCTCCTGAATCAGTTTCAGGAAATGCGGAAGATGATGAAGCGTTTCTCGAAAATGGCGGGCAAGATGCCGTTCAATCTCCCGCCGTCGTAACGAACGGGTTCCACACGGAGGTACACGTTGTCGGTAAAGCTCAGAATGCGGAGAATGGGCACGAAGAAGCGCCCCTTCTGGCGAATCGTCGCCATCGACTCGCGCAGCGCGCGGGACGGCAGGTTCATCGAGATTCTCGGGCATTACAATCCGATGGTCGAGCCGCCGGAGATCAAGGTGGACGACGACCGGATTTACTACTGGCTCGATAAGGGCGCGCTCCCGTCCGAGAAGGTGGGCATCATCCTGAAGAAGCTCGGGCTCATGGAGCGGTGGCGCATCCTGCGCACGGGCGTCACGATCCAGGAGGCCGAGACGAAGATCGCCGAGCGGCGGCTGAAGCAGCCGAAGGCCGTCGAGGGAAAGACGAAGAAGCAGCGCCCCGGAAAGAAGAAAGCGGCGAAGGCCGCTGCCGCGGCGAAGGCGGCCGAGGCCGCGGCCGACGCGTCCGCCCCGAAAGAAGGGTAAGCCATGAGTGTCGCGAAGATCAAAACGATGATCCGGAAGATATCCGAGATGCTCGTCGACAAGCCCGACAAGATCGTCATCGAGGAAGAGAAGCGGGACGACACGCACATCATCGTGCTCTCGGTCGCCAAGGACGATGTCGGGAAGATCATCGGGCGGAGCGGCCAGACGGCGAAGGCGCTGCGCGCGCTCGTCAACGCCGCGGCGACGCGTCTCGGGCAGAAGGTGCTCCTCGAGATTCGCGAATAAGGATTATGCGAAATGACCGACACGGCGATCCTGGGCAGAATCGTGAAGGCCGTAGGCCTCAAGGGAGAGGTGAAGCTGTTCCCCTCCCCGGATTTCTGGCTCGACGCGCTCAACGCCGACGCGCTCGAGGTGCTGCTCGACGACGCCGTGCTGCGGACGGTGCGGGTTTCGCGCTCGCGCCCCAAGGGAGAGACCTTTATCCTCAAGCTCGAGGGAATCGATACGATCGAAGCGGCCGAGCCGCTCATCGGCTCGAGCCTCGCGCTCTCGCTGGACGCGCT
>JBFYZJ010000169.1:0-2746 GCA_041309565.1 Candidatus Krumholzibacteriota bacterium | reverse complement strand
CGTTGAATATTGACTCTAATTTATTTAAGTTACATCGCGTTCGGGGAGCGCGCAGCGGCTCCCCTGAGGCTTCGCGAAACAGGCTGGGGGCACGGTGCTCGAAAACGAATATGAAATTCTCGAATCCGAGCTGAACGCGCTCTCCGACGCGGTGCGCGCCTCGGGTCTGGAACGGGGGCTCGAGGAGCAGCTTCGCTCGGCCGCGGAGACGGTTCGGTACCGGAAGGTGACGGGGGAGGAAGCGCTCCTCGATCTCCTCGGTTCGGTCATCCGCGCCTCGAAGCCGCCGATTCTGTCGACGGCCTGGGAAGAGGCGTGGGGGAACCTCTTTTCGCATCTCATCGAGAGCATCCTCTCCTCGAAGCACCGATCGCGCTATCTCATTCCGCACATCTTCGGCGGGATGCAGCTTCCGGTCGAAGCCGAGCGCGAGCGGATCATCTGCGTCAATCCCGGCTCGACGTCGACGAAGCTCGCCCTCTATCACGGGCTCGATCTCGTCGCATCCGAGGAAGTTCATCTGCCCCCCGATTATCCCGACAGCGTCGAGAACCGCGCGAAGGCGATCATCGAGTGGGTGCGCGCGCGCGGGATCGGGGAGGGGGAGCTCACCGGCATCGCCTGCCGCGGCGGATTCGTCGCGCCGGTGCCGACGGGGACGTACGAAGTCTGCCCCGCGATGGTGGAGGATCTCGCGAAGCCGCGGATCGTGCACGCGTCGAACATGGCGATTCCGATCGGGTTGAAGATCAAGGAAGATTTCGCGGGAACCGGAAACGTTCTCGTCACGACGACCGATCCCGTCTCGTCGGACGAGATGGAGACCGGCGCCCGCATGACGGGGATCAAGCGCATCCTGCGCGACGGCTCGGGCGCCCATTACCTCAATCACCGGGCGGTTCATACCCTCGTCTGCTCGCTGCTCGGCGCCCCGGCGGACGAGCTCACGACGATCGGCGCACACATGGGAGGCGGCATCTCGATCCTCCGCCACGTCGACGGCCGCGTCACCGATCTCGTGAACGCGTTCGCGGGAGTCCCGAGCGCGAACCGGAGCGGCAACATCCCGCTCGACGTTCTCCTGCGCGAGATCGACGAGGGGGAAATCAGCGTGCCCGAGCTCAAACGCTACCTCTACAAGATAGGGGGGCTCATCGACCTCACCGGAACGAACGATTTCCGCGCGCTGCTCCATTTCAGGGACTCGGGCGCCGTCACGCGGCAGCGGCAGAAGATCGAGCTCGTCGTCGATTTCATGGCGCGGAGCGTTTCCGGCGCCGTCATGCAGCTCGCGGCGATCGAGAAGCCGATCGACGTTGTGATCCTCACCGGCGGGCTCTCGCGGAGCCGCGAGTTCGTCGGGCGCATCAAGCGGAAACTGTACCCCTATTTCCCCGTCGTCGTCGTCCCGGGAGCGATCGAGCACGAGGCGCTCGTCGCGGGGCATTTCAAGGCGCGCTTCCGTCCGGAGACGCTGAAGAAGTACGAAGAGTCGCGTGACGGTCTCCGGAGGCTCAGGTCCGACGAACGCGTGCTCATCGAAACCGAGGTTTTCACGCACCCGCAGCTCCGCAAGAAGGAGAACGCGCCCGTGACGAGCCTCGACGAGCTCGTCTACCTCGCGCGCTCGATGGTTTCGAAGGGCCGCGCGCCGCGGATCGCGATCGTCGGCGCGGAGAACGAAGACGCCGTCGTCGCGGCGAAGCAGGCGAACGAGGAGGGGCACTTCCCGATCGCGAAGTTCATCCTCGTCGGCGATTTCTACGAGGTCAACAAGCTCGCGTGGGAGTACGACATCAAGATCGACAACGACAACTACGCGATCGCCGACACCGACCAGCCCGTCGAGAAGGCGATCGAGCTCTACGCCGCGGGGGAGGTCGACCTCCTCATGAAGGGGGGCGTCAAGACCGAGCAGATCATGCGCGGGGCGCTCGGGTATCTCAAGCGGAGCGGGAAGCTCGAGAAGGGGCGCATCTACAGCCATGTCGGCGTGTTCCAGATACCCACCTACCCGAAGCTCCTGACGGTCACGGACGCCGCCGTCAATCCGAATCCCGATCTCGCGCAGAAGAAGATGATCCTCGAGAACGCCCTCGCGGTGCTCCGGCATCTCAACATATCGAAGCCGAAGGTGGCGATCATCTCGGCGGTGGAGACGCGCAATCCGAGCGTCGAGTCGTCGATTCTCGCCGGACTCCTCGCCGAGGAGTTCGAGAACCGGGACGACTGCGTCGTCGAGGGGCCGCTCTCGCTCGACGTCGCCATCGATCCGCACTCCGCCTCGGAAAAGAACTACAAGGGGCAGATCAAAGGCAACGCCGATATTCTCCTCATGCCCGACATCGAATCGGGAAACGTGGTCTATAAAACGCTCACGGTATCGTCGGGCGCGTATCTCGCCGGGGTCGTCGCGGGAGGGGCCATTCCCATCATTCTCGCGTCCCGAGGGGATTCGTCGCGATCGAAGCTCGCCTCCATCTGTCTCGCCTGCATCGTCGCGATGAAGCAGGGGAGCTTCGGCGGTTCGGGCGAGAAGTAGCCGCACACGAACGGAGGTTTTCCCCATGACCGATCACGCGAAGCGATTGATCCTCGCGCTGTTTCTCCTGGCCTTTCTCGTCGTGATCCCCGTGGTGGCGGTCATGAACCTCGGATCGGGGAGCGTGCCGATCGTCGCGGAAGACACGGCGGTCGTGCTCGAGATCAGCGGCGAGATGCTCGAGTACCGGCCCTCGTTCTCGCC
>JBFYZJ010000168.1:0-3107 GCA_041309565.1 Candidatus Krumholzibacteriota bacterium | reverse complement strand
GCGTTAGTGTCCGCGCCTTTACTCACGCCATCTTGATCTTGGCCACGTCCTCGAGCCCGAGCTCGCGGATCGAGATCTCGCGCATCTTGAACTTCTGGATCTTCCCCGTGACCGTCATCGGAAACTCCGTGACGAACTTCACGTAGCGGGGGATCTTGTAGTGGGCGATGCGGCCTTTGCACCACTCCTTGATCTCCTCCTCGGTGGAGGACTCCCCTTCGCGGAGCTGGATCCAGACGCAGATCTCTTCCCCCATCTTGCGGTCGGGGACGCCGATGACCTGCGCGTCGCGGATCTTGGAATTCGTGTAGAGAAACTCCTCGATCTCGCGCGGGTAGATGTTCTCGCCGCCGCGGATGATCATGTCCTTGATGCGGCCGGTGATCTTGAAGGCGCCGTCCGGGCGCATGAGGCCGATGTCCCCCGTGTGGAGCCATCCCGCCTCGTCGACGGCTTCCTTCGTCGCCTTCTCGTTATTATAGTAGCCGCGCATGATCTGATAGCCGCGCGCGCAGATCTCCCCCTGCTCGCCGACCGGCACGGTCTTCCCCGTCGCCGGATCGACGACCTTGAGCTCGGTGTGCGGGATCGCGGGGCCGACCGTCTCGGTGCGCCGCTCGAGCGTGTCGCGGGCGAGGGTCTGAGTGACGATCGGGGAGGCCTCGGTCTCGCCGTAGCCGATCGTGATCTCGGTCAGGTGCATCGCGTCGTTCACACGCTTCATGAGCTCGATCGGGCAGGGCGCCCCGGCCATGACCCCCGTGCGGAGCGAGGTGAGGTCGAACTTCTTGAAATCGGGGTGCTCGAGCTCGGCGATGAACATCGTCGGCACGCCGTGGAGCGCGGTGCAGCGCTCCTTCTGGACCGCCTCGAGCACGAGGAGCGCGTCGTAGTACTCCGCGGGGAACACCATCGTCGCGCCGTGCGTCACACAGAGGAGGCTCGAGAGCACCATGCCGAAGCAATGGTAGAGCGGCACCGGGATGCAGAGCCGGTCCTTGTCGGTGAAATGCATCGTTTCGGCGACGAAATGCGCGTTGTTGAGAATGTTGTGGTGCGTGAGGCTCGCGCCCTTCGGGAGCCCCGTCGTCCCCGAGGTGTACTGCACGTTGATGACGTCGTCGAAATCGCAGTCGGCCATGCGCTCGGCGAGCTCGCCGTCGGAGACGGTCTCCCCCTTGCGCATGAACTCCGCCCACGGGAGCGTGCCCGGATGAGATTCCGAACCGATCATGATGACGGTCTTGAGCTGCGGGAAGGCCTTCGAATTCAGCTCGCCCGGCTTCGAGCTCTTGAGATCGGGGATGATCTGATTGATCATCTGCGCGTACTCCGAACTCTTGAACCGCGGGATGAGGATCAGTGTCTGCACTTCGGCGTTCTTGAGCCCGTACTCGAGCTCGTGCGTCTTGTAGGCGGGATTCACCGTGACGAGGATCGCCCCGACGAGCGCCGTCGAGAACTGCGCGATCAGCCATTCGGGATGGTTCGTCGCCCACACGGCGACGCGGTCCCCCTTGCGAACGCCCATCGCGATGAAGCTCTTCGCCGCGGCGCGGCAGATGTCGTGAAACTCGCGGTACGTGTAGCGCACGCCCGTGGGAAGGTACACGAGCGCCTCGTTGTCGGGGTAGGTCGCCGCGATGCGCGCGAACATGTCCCCGATCGTCTCGCCGATGAGCGGCCGCTCGGAGCCCGTATAGGCGTAGCTCAGGCCCAGCTCCGCGCGGGCGCCCTGAGCCGGCGGCTTGCTGCCCGTTCTGATCTGCTTACCCGGCATAACCACATTCACCTTTCTTAGAATACGTAACGAATTCCCAATCCGCCGTTCATGCTCCCCTCGGTCTCGGGGGCTACGTCGACGATCGGGGCGATTTCAAAAAAGACGCTCATCGGGTACTGCTCCACGATGTACTCGAGCCCGAGCACGAGCCTGAGGCCCACGCGGGTGCCGTCGTTGTCGTGCTCGTTGTTGTCTTCGTCGAAGCGGACGCGGCCGCCGATGCCGAAGTAGAGCGGCAGGCTCCCCGAGTCCACCTTGAATATGTTGAAGTTGTGGTACAGGTAATCGGCGTGGAGATGAAAGCTGCCGTCCTCGCCGAACGACCACGCGGCGCCGAAATCGAGCGCCGTGTTCGCCGACATCCAGTACTTGGCGCTGAGCCCCGTCGGCTCCCCGAAGATGACGCCGAGCTCCCATGTGCTCGCGCCCGCGTCGGCGGCCGCGGCGGGAGCGGCCCACGATCCGATCGACACGACGAGAACCGCGAGCCCGATGGCCATTGCGCTCCTTCTCATACGGACCTCCTTTTTATCGACACGATGAAACGGTGACGGGGCGCCGCGATCAGCGCGAGCGCGAGGAGCAGATAGACCGCGTCCTCGATGAGCTTCTTCCACGCGTAGGTCGCGCCGAATCCGCACCCGCAATCGAAATAGACCTTCATGAAGGGCGTGCCGCCTGCAACGTAGCCGGCCGTCTTGATCGCGATGACGACGAGGAACATCGCGTTGAGCCCGATGAGAATGAGTGCGGCGCCGCGGACGCCGGCGCCGGTCACGAGGGCCAGCCCGCAGACGAGCTCGATCCACGGAAGCACGACCGCCATCAGATAGAGCGGCGCCCCGTAATCGACGACGCCGTAGTTGTGAATCTCCTGCGCGAAGGCGATGGGCTTCCCGATCTTCTGCGCCGCCGCGTAGATGAAGACCGCGGCGAGCACGAAGCGGAACACGAGGAGGACGTATGGATTGAAGACCCAGCGGATCCCGCCCCGCGACCTCCCCTGCGCTCCGGCGCCCGGCGCCCATAGTGTCTTCATCATCGCTCGCCTCTTTCGACGGGGAGCCCGGCGGCGGACCATTCCTCGAAGCCGCCTTTGAACACGAGAAGCTTCGTGAATCCGAGCGCGTAGAGCTCCTTCGCGAGCAGCTCGGAATCGTCGCAGGTCGGCTCGGAGCAATAAACCATGATCTCGAATTCGTTCGAAATGACGGCGAGCACGCGGTCCCGGTACGTTCCCATATCGTAATAGTCGAAGAGCATGGCGCCGGGGATATGCCCCTCGTCGTACTCGTCCTTCCGGCGGGCGTCGATAACGGTGGCG
>JBFYZJ010000167.1:0-6691 GCA_041309565.1 Candidatus Krumholzibacteriota bacterium | reverse complement strand
CGATCGCCGCCCGGCGAACCACTACATACGGGGCCGAGAAAATCTTGACATCCTAGATATCGTGCTATAGCCTTGCTGAAAAGCTGCATCGAACGGCGTTTCCAGTGCGGAGGTTGACGGTGCTTCGTTGGGATAGATTGATCGATATCGCTCGCGGCGAGGGGGCGGAGGAAAGCAGGGACCTCATCCGTTTGACACGCACGTACGAGGCGGGTGAAGCGGCGCCCGAGGAGATTCTCGAGCTCGCCGGGCATCTGCTCAAGGGCAGAAATCCGAAGAAGGGGGAGAAGGCGATCATGGAGCTCATCGAGTCCCCGGATCTCGATGAGCAGATCCTCACCGAGGCATGCGAGCTCCTCGAGCAGGTCGGCAGCTACGAGCTCGCGCTCGCGGGCTACGGCACGGTGCGCGAGCGCAACCCCCGCACGGCGCTTCCCCTGTACCGCATGGGGAGGCTTCTCGAGATGCAGGGACGCCTCGACGAGGCGATCGAGCTTCACCGGAAGGCGATCGCGCTCGAGCGGGACAATCCGGAGTGCTACTACCGTCTCGGCGTCGCGCACACGAAGAATCACCAGTACGAGGAGGCGGAGGCGCAGTACCGCAAGGCGATCGACATCGATCCGACGCACTCGAAGTCGTACACGAACCTCGGATATATCCTCGATCTCCAGGGGAAGCGCGAATCGGCGCTGCTCCAGTTCCGCAAGGCGGTGCAGCACAATCCGAAGAGCGCGGAGGCGCATTTCAATCTCGGCGCCCTGTACGGCGAGGAAGGGGACCGGGACCAGGCGATCAAGGAATTCCGCATCGGGCTCGAGCTCGACACGGCGAGCATCGAGGGGCATTACAACCTCGGGCTCGCGCTCATGAACGAGGGACGTCTCGACGACGCCGAGGAGGAGTTCAAGCGGATCCTCAAGATGGAGCACGACAACGTGAATGCGCTCTTCTACCTCGGATTCCTCTATTACCGCCGGGGAGTGTACGGGAAGGCGCTCAAGCACCTGCAGCACGCCTCCCGCCTCAATCCCGGCAACTCGACGATCCTCTACTACGTCGGCGAGTGCTTCAACAAGCTCGAGCAGCCGTCGAAGGCGCTCGAATACTACAAGAAGGTCACCGAGATCAATCCGGCGGATTCGAAGGTCTACTTCAGCCTCGGCGTGATCTACGAGAAGCAGGACGACAAGCGGAAGGCCCGTGAATACTACAAGCTCGCGGCGCTCAAGGCGCAGAATGAGGCGCCGGGAGGATCGCGGGTCGTCGAATGAAGTCGCTTGCATCGATGAGGAGAGCGATAGGCGCGGCGGCCATTCTCGCTGGCGTACATTGCATGGCGCCGGCCGTCCGCGCTGAAACGATTCCCCCCGACAGCTGGGTGTACGAGGCGCTGCGCGCGTTCGAGACGCGCGGGCTCGTGGCGCTCGAGCCGACGCTCCCCTACAGCCATGTGCAATGCGAGGCATACACGCGTGAAATCGCGGCGAACGTCGAGGAGCGTGGAGTCACGCTCGGGCCGCGGCACGCGTTTCTCCTCGACCGCCTCGCGAAGCAGTTCGTCGGCATGCGCGATCGCCCCGAGGACCGGTGGAGCAAGCCGGTGTACACGGTCCGCGAGGAGGAGCGGTTCGCCGCTCTCGACGTGAGCGTCGGCGGGTCGGTGGTGCGGGGTCCCGAACAGGATTCATGGGAAGCGTACGGGCTCGCCGTTCCGGGTATCCTCGTCGGGTTGGGGCACGGCGTCACGATGGAGACGAGCTACCGGCTCGTGATGGGGCCGGAGCGGGGGAGCAATGAGCATTTGGAAAAGCCCTCGGCGCGGCTGAGGAGCTACCACGGGCTGACGGGGGAGTTCGAGCGGGGGCTCATCGAGGCGAGCGGCGATTGGTGGAACGTGCGTGCGGGCAGGGAGTACCTGCATTGGGGAAGCGGTCTGGACGAGGGTCTCATCCTTTCGAGATCCGCGGGGTCTCTCGATCACGTCGGCGCGCGCTTCACGCTCGGACGGTTCGCGCTCAGCACCTTTCAGGCGGTTCTCAGCTCGGAGCCGGAGCGGCGCTTCGCGGGGCATCGTCTCACCGCGGCGCTGCCGGGAGGCATCGCGGTCGGCGTCGCCGAGACGGTGGTTTATACGGGGAGCCTGGATTGGAAATATCTGACTCCGCTCGGCTTCTTCTACGCGCATCAGTACAACGAAGGGAGCAACGCGGACAATATCCTCTGGACCCTCGATTGCAAGGTGCCGCTGCGCCCGGGCCTTCTCCTCTCCGGTGAGTTTCTCATCGACGATATTCAGTACGAGCGGGACGAGCACGCCGGCCCCGACCGGCTCGGATTCACCGTGGAGGCGGAGGCGCTCTTCATGGCGATGGGGAGGGACCTCGGGATTACCGGGGGATACACCTTTGTCGACGCGTACACGTACGGTCACGCGGACGGGACGCAGCACGTCGCCGGAGACGGCGATACGGAGATGAATCCGCTCCTCGGCTCATCGATGGGGCCCGACGCGGACCGGGGCTTCGTCAGGGGGACGCTCGGCGTGAGCGCGCGGACCGCGCTCGCGATCGAGGGGGGCAGCACGAGATACGGCGCGCTGAACACGCTGTTTCATGGAACGCTGCCCGATTGGAGCCCCGGCATGGACAACAATCCTCCATTCCCGAGCCCGCCGGTTCTGCGCGTGAACTATATCCTGGCGAGCGTCCGCTATGATCTCAATCACGGATCGTACGTCTCGGCGGGCGCGTGGATGCGGCAGCTCGATCGCGACGCCGACGATTTCCATACGAGCGGGAGCTACGGCTGGTTCGAAGTCGTTCTGGATCTCTGATGCGAAAAATCCTGAGCCTCATAATCGTGATGCGGCCCCACAACATCGCGGCGGCTCTCCTCTCCGTGGCCGTCGGATTCGCCATGACCGGCTCGATCCGCTGGCCGTGGCTCGTATTGGCCGCGGCCGCGTTCGCCACGGCGGCGGGCAACACGATCAACGATATCTACGACGTCGCCATCGATCGCGTCAACAAGCCGCGGCGGCCCCTCGCCGCGGGGGCGCTGGGCACCAACGCCGCGATCGGGCTCTACGCCTTTTTCTTCGCCGCGACGGTGTTCCTCATGCTGTTTCTGCCGTCGGACGCCTCCCTCTGGATCGGCGTGTGGATCGTGTTGCTCCACGTCTACAGCTGGCGGCTCAAGCGGATGTACCTCGTGGGGAACGTTCTCGTCTCCGCCGTTGCGGGCTCGGGATTTCTCCTCGGCGCGCGGGTAGGCGGGGACGTCGCGGCGGGAGCCGTTCCCGCGGTGTTCACGTTCCTGTTCGTCATGGGGCGCGAGATCGTGAAGGACACGGATGACATCGAGGGAGACCGGGCCTGCGGAGCGAAGACCGTTCCCATCGTATCGGGGCGCCGCGCGGCGCTCACGACGGCGCTCGTGATCTTCCTCGCGTTGTGCTTTGCGTTTCCCGTGCCGGCGTTCGTCGGGATGTACGGGCGCGCCTACGCGCTCGTCATGATGCTCAGCGTCGTCCCGATGCTCCTCGTGTCGATCGGGATCATTCTCAAGGGGCGCTCGCTCGGGACCGTGAGCACGCTCCTCAAGATCGGGATGTTCTTCGGGTGCCTCGCGTTCTATCTCGGGCCGCGGCGATGAAGCGCGCGGCGAAAGGGGACGGGCCGTCATGAGCATGAGCCTCTGGATCGTCGTTCTCCTCGCCGTCGTGCAGGGGCTCACCGAGTTCTTCCCGGTGAGCTCCTCCGGGCATCTCGTCATTGTGGAGGCGCTTCTCGGCACGCGGGAAGGAAACGCCCAGAGCGGGCTCATGTTCGAGATCGCGGTGCACCTCGGAACGCTGGGCGCCGTGATCATATTCTACCGCGCGAAGGTGTTCCGGCTCTGCCGGGCGTTCTTCGCTTCGATGTTCGGGAGCGGCGGCGGATACGCCGCGCATCGAGACGAGGCGCGGTACATCGGGCTCATCCTCCTCGGATCGATGCCGGCGGGCATCGTCGGCGTTCTTTTTCACGATGAGGTGGAGAAGACGTTCGAATCGCCGAGCCTCTCCGCGTTTTTCCTGGTCGCCACGGGACTCTATCTCCTGATGACGAGGCTGCGCCCGGTGCGGGGGAGCCTCGGATGGCAGTCGGCTCTCATCATCGGTACGGCCCAGGCGATCGCGATCCTGCCCGGCTGCTCCCGCAGCGGCTGGACGATCGCGACGGGGCTCCTGCTCGGCGTCGGGTTCGCGGAGGCCGCCGAGTTCTCGTTCCTCCTTTCGATTCCCGCGATCCTCGGGGCGCTCGTGCTGACGCTCGTGAAGGAGCCCGGTGCCCTGAGCGCCGGATCGTCCGCGGCGCTGGCGATCGGCGCCGCGGCCGCGTTTCTCGCGGGACTGGCCGCGCTCAAGCTCCTCATCGGGATTCTGACGCGCGGCGCCTTCCACCGGTTCGCCTACTATCTGCTGCCGGTCGGGATCGTCGCGTGGATCTATTTCGGAGTTCTGTCCTGATTGAGCCCGGATCCGAGATGCGGGCGGCCGCTCGAGAGGGCGCCGGCGCGCGCTTTCAACGAGCCGGGGGCATCTCCCCGCGCTCGAGCCGTCTGAGCATCTCGGTGAGCTGCGGTTCTCCCGGCACGTCCACGAGCGCCTTCTTGACCCAGCGGATCGCCTCGTCGCGGTCCCCTTCCGCCATCGCCGAGCGCGCGAGCAGCCTGCACGCGAGCGCCCGTTCCATCGGCCGGTCGGCCGCGCTCGCCTCGAGGTAGAGACGCTTCGCCTCATCGTGCCGGCCGAGACGGTCGATCGCCATGCCGTACTCCGCGGCGAGAAGGGGGAAGCGCGGGGATCGCGCGTACGCCCGGGCGAACGCATCGGCGGCTTCCTGCATCCGTCCCCGCTGCCGGAGAATGCGCGCGTAGCTCACGATCGCCTCGACCTTGTCCGGATCGAGCCGGTACGCCTTTTCGAACTCCTCCTGCGCCCGCGCTTCGTCGCCGTGCTCCGCGTAGTGCTTTCCGAGGAACGCGTGGACCGCGGCGTCGCTCAGCGGCGCGAGCGGCCTGCTCGAGACGAGGAGGAACAGCGCCACGGCGAGCGCCGCCGCCGCGCCGAGATATTTCAGCCGCCGCAACGAGATCTCCCGCGCTCCCCAGACGATGAAGTACGCGGCGAGGAGGATGAGGAGCGGCGTCGCCGGAAGCCGGTACCGCGCGATGACGAAGAACGCGACGGTCGAAACGACCGCGCATGCGAGAAAGAGGGCCGTGACGCTCCGGTGCCTCCCGCCGCGCATCATGACGATGAATCCGCAGAGCGCGAGCGGCGCGATCACCGAAAAGGGCAGGAAGAGGAGCTTGAGGATGCCGCACGTCCTCATGCAGAAGATGATATTCGGGATGTCGGGAACGTCGACGTTGAAGTAGAGCACGAGCTTCTTCGCGAGCAGCGCGAGCCACGTCGCGGGGTGCCGCGTGATATGCTCGATCGTCTCGCGGAAGTAATACTCGGACACCTCCGCCTGCGTCATGGTCCTGCCCGTCTCGGCCTCCGCCTTCGTCCGCGAGTCCTCGGCGATCGACGTCATGCCCGTGCGCATCTCCACGGGGGGCAGGAAAGAGCCGTTCGCGCCCGGTCCGTTCCCGATGTAGAAGTTGAATCCTCCGTGGGCGGTCACGGGCACGAAGCGCCCCGTGGCTTTCGCGTTGTAGGCGATCGGCGGAACGAGGAACAGGACGGCCCCGGCGACGAGCGAAACGGCGGGGATCAGCCATCGACGGGTTTTCCGGTGCCGGGCGAAGAGCCACACCGGAAGCGCCGCGATCAGGAGGAGAAACAGATTGGGCCTTCCGAGCGCGCCGGACCCGACGAGGGCCCCGAGGACGAGCCCCGAAACCCACGGCGGCACGCGGCGGGCTCCGAGCTTCACGGGACGCTCTCCCCGCAGGTCTTCGTCGAGCGCGAGCGCGAGCGCGAACGATGCCGTGAACAGGAATATCTCGAGCGTCGAGGCGAGCAGCATCCCCTCGTACAGGACGAACGGCATGTAGAGAACGGCGAGCGCGGCGGCCACGATCCCGACGGCCGCTCCGCGCCGGTTCCCTTTCCAGGCGCCGGGGGCGAACCGGCGCCCCATGAGATACACGAGCGCCACGGTGAAGAGCCCGATTGCGATCTGCACGAGACGCGGGGGGAGAAGCCCGGCTCCGAAAAGCTTGAAGAGGACGACGAGAAACGCCGGGTAGAGCGGGTTGAAGGTGAGCGCACCCGGCGGCGGCGCGCCCCCGCCCGCGATATCCCGGGCGACATCGAAATAGAGCTGCGAATCGAGCGAGAGGGAGCCGCCGAGCTCGTTCCGTTGAAGCTGCGCGAGGAAGATCGCTCGCGTGACGACCGCCACGACGAAAATCGCGGCGAGTATCGCCGACGTCGGGATCGTCCGTTTCCGGGGATTCTTTCTGTTCATATTCCTCCGGCGCCATTATAATGCACGGAGGGTCCCGCACGGCAAGCATTACTCGATTCCGGCCGCGCCGGCCGCGGCGGCCGCGTGATTCGGTGGACGTATGAACGGCGCCGGGAGCTCGATCGAATCCTTCGTCTCGCGCCTGCGCTACGGCGCCGGCTACGAGGATCGGTGCGCGCGCGCGCTCGAGGCGGCGCTCGGTTCGGCGCGGGCGTACGAGGCGT
>JBFYZJ010000166.1:0-2635 GCA_041309565.1 Candidatus Krumholzibacteriota bacterium | reverse complement strand
TATGCCGCAATCGGGGCGCCCGAGAACGCGGGATTTCGAATGACCGCCGAGGGAACGTACTATCTCGAACGGTCCTTTCAGGACTATCTTCGCCTGCTCGATCTGTTCGTCGGCGACGCGTCGGCGAGATTGGACATCGCCGCCGCCGCCCGCGCGGTCACGGAGCGGCTGAGCCGCGCCGCCGATACGAGCTTCGAGTCCTACCGGTACCGGTCCATCTGCCGGATGAACATCCTGCGCCAACACGACTGAGCGGGGGTCCTGTCGGCGAATGCACCCCGCGCGCTCAGCGCGGCGTGGGCGGGGTCAGTGTGCCCTCGTGGAAGCACTGGGGCTCGATGTCTTGATCGAGCTTGTAGAAGGCGATCGGGCACATCATGTGCCGTCCCATGAGCTGCTTGTCGGCGGTCGACTGCGCCACGTTCCAGTTGTGCGGCGACGCGAGGATGGCGACGCCGGCCTGATCGTGAATCGAGCCGCTGATGGCGTTCTGCCAGCGCGAGCCGTGCGCGCGGTTGGGACATTCGACCTTGCAGTGGGCGATCTCGTGATAGGCGGCCCGGGCGAGCATATTTCCCTGAATCGTTTTCCAGTTGTCGGCGTCGTACTGCATCCGGGCGTTGCTGAACGCTTCGGCCACGGCGGGGCCGAGATCGCTGATGTGCAGGGCCTTCCCCTCGAGGTCCCCCTCGCCGCCGGTGATGTCGTCCCGCCACGCGCGGATGTTCTCCGTGGGGAACTCCACGAATCTCCCGTCCTGGAGCGCCTGCAGCATGACGAGGCACGCGCGCCGGTCCATCGGATCGGCCGGCCGCGTCTCGGCCTCTTTCTTCGTGAGATAGACGATCGGCTCGTGCATGGCGATGGTGAGCCCGGAGAAATTCGGCACGCCCGGCGAGGTCTGCGGGATTTCCGTGATGTTGACGCTGTCGGGTGGGTGGGAGCCGGGGACATATTCCAGCGCGGCCGTGAAGAGCTCCTGCAGCGTCTGCCTGAATATTGCGAGCACGTCTACGCGCGCCTGCACGACGTCGGGCGCGTCGTCGGCGAGCGCGTTCGACTCCCCGCTCGATCCCACGTGCTCCGGCACGAGGGTCGGCCTCACGACGAAGAAATAAACGTTGTAAGCTGCCATGGCGTCTCGCCGTACCGTCGCGGCGGATCATCCCTCCACGGTGCGGGTCATTCCTCCAGATCGGGGAAAATGATTCTGAACTTGCCGGGCGGCACGTCCTCGACGCGCGCCCTGCCGGCGCCGTCGAGCTGCCCCCGCAGCTCGGTGCCGTCGGGGAGCTTCAGGATGTAGTTCGCGTCGGCCACCGGCTCCCCCTTGCTGTTGAGCAGCTCCACGTCGATCCAGTCCTTGAAGAGGAGCAGCCCCGATTCCTGCTTCGTCCCGAACTCCGCGTCGCCGATCTTGATCGTGAAGTAATACTCCGGCGGATTGTACGACTTGCCGTATTCCCGCAGCTCCTGCTCGGTAGGAATCTCGTCGACGTCCTCGAAGTACTGATATTCCCAGCTCAGCTCGATCTTGTCGTCCTTCACCTCGGCGGGGAGCTCGACGATTCTGTCGTTGAGCCCGTCGCGGTCGTATTCGTAGATCGTGACGAGCGCCTCCGTCCCGTCCCGCAGCCCCGTGACGCTCGCGGAGAGCGTGAGCGTGTCGCCCCGGCGCGCCTCGGCGGCGCTCCACTTCATGTTGGAGACGCGGATCGGCGGGAAGACCGGGATCCGGTTCGATTCACCCGATATGCCGTTCTTGGAGAGATCGACCTCGAAGTAGATCTCGTCCCCCTTCTCGATGTCTTCGGGAATGTCGAACGAGCCGGAGAAGGCGTTGCCGAAAACGGCGCCCGCGACCTTGCCGAGCTTCTTGCCCTTCCAGGACTTGCCGGTCAGCTTGATCGCCGCGCCGCTCCCGACGAAGGCGGTGTAGACGTCGAAGACCGCCTTCTGCCCGGCGATGGCGAACGCGCGCCGCCAGACGGCGGAGATCAGATAGGAGTCGAGCTTCTCCTTGTGCTCCTGATCGGTCGATTTGTTGAATTGCAGCGGCATGGCCCCTCGTTCGCCCCTTCGGCCGGGCCAGCATTGCGCAGCCGGAGGCGAGGCGATCATAGCACGCCCCGCGGCGGAACGCCAGAGCTTCGTGCCGCGCCCGCGGCGCGCGCCCGTCCCGTTTTTCCTTTTCCCGCCCCGCGGGCTCGGCCTATACTGATCTGAACCGGAGAACGCGGATGCACTATCTCGACGAGAGCCACATCTTCATCTTTCTCATTCAGGTGAGCCTGCTTCTCGGTCTCGCGCAGGCGGCGGGGCTCGTGCTGCGCCGCGTCGGCCAGCCGGCGATCACGGGGGAGATCCTCGTCGGGATCGTCCTCGGTCCCACGATTTTCGGCAGGTTCCTGCCGGGGCTCTCGGCGGTCGTTTTTCCGGCGAACGTCATCCAGCAGAACATGCTCGAGACGGTCGCGTGGCTCGGGATCATGTTCTTCCTGCTCGAGACGGGGCTCGAAACGGATCTCGGCGCCGCGTGGCGGCAGCGGCGCGAGGCTCTCGTCGTCGCGCTGGCGGACCTCATCGTGCCGCTCGCCATCGGCTTCGGCTTCGCCGCGCTTCTGTCGGCGGAGTA
>JBFYZJ010000165.1:0-8054 GCA_041309565.1 Candidatus Krumholzibacteriota bacterium | reverse complement strand
TGATGGTTTTCAGCGACCCGACCGGCGTGGGCGACTCGACCGCGGCGATCCTCCTCAACGAGCTGGTGAACAGCGGCATCACGGAGAGGATATCGGCCGATGTCCAGATTGTGAGCCCGGAACGTCTCCACGACGTGCGCCGCCGCCTCTTCGGAATCTCGCGAGGATCGATCGACGACAGCCAACGGCTCGAAGTCGCCCGCGAGCGCGGGGCGACGCTCTATCTGGTAGCCACAATCGCCGGGGACGACGAGAACCGGTCCGTGAGCTGGCGGCTTATGGAAACCCGGAATGTGCGCACTCTGATCGGCGGCCGCGAGGACGGGGGCTCTCTTCTCACGCAGCTCGCCGATTCGATCATCGTCAAAGCGCTCCCGCATATCACTCGCTTCTGCGGTATGGACCCGGTGCAGGCGGTGGGGAGCGTGGCGAGCATCATGAGCGATAATCCGCGCGCGCTTCAGCACTTTGGCGCCGGCCTCCTGGCCCTCGAGGAAGGACGTCGGGACGACGCCATCACGGCGTTCGAGCGCGCGGTCGCGCTGGACTCGACCTTCGCATGGGCGTATGTCCAGCTCGGCGACATAGGAGGGTATTTCTCGGGCAAAAACCGCCGGTATTACGAGAAGGCGTGGACCTTGAAAGACCGGCTCGGGATCAAGGATCGTATGCGGCTCGAGGCCGGACTCGCCGAGAGCCCCATGGCAATGATCGCGAAGTACCGGGAAATGCGAAAGCGGTGGCCGGACGACCGCATGGCCCTCATATATCTGAGGGATGCCGTGGGGGGCTACTTCTACGTCAACGAGGCCCAGCGGATAACGGAAGAGGGGCTGCGATTCTATCCCGATGATCTTGAAATCGGCGGTGCCGCCTACCATTACCTGCTGAGCTCCTTGGGTCGGGGCGGCGAAGCGCTGCGCGACGCTCGATCGCGGGCGGGGCGTCAGCCCGATGAACCGCTCGTCTGGGAAAATCTGGGGCGAATGTACCTCTTCTCCGGTTTGCCCGACAGCGCGGCGATCGCCCTCGGGAAGTCCGTTGAATTGGATCCCCGGCTGGACCCCTTCGATGAGAACGCGATTCTCGTCAGCTATCATCGCGGCGATCTCGCGGCCGCCACCGCGGCCTCCGAGCGAGCGATCGCCCAGAAGGGCATCACGCCGCAGAAACGAAGAGCGCTCATCGTCGTCAGTCATCAGTCGCCGCCATGCCTCGCCGGGCTCTATATCGAGGCGGGGCGCTATCGGAAGGCCCGCGAGGTGATTCGGGAGTTCTGGGATCCGCCCGCAATGGAGCCCTTCGTCTTGAACCAGATCCATACGCGTCTCCTCGTCGGGATGAGCCAATGGCAGGAGATCGTGGACCTCTATGCGCTGCACGAGCGAATGACCAAAGCGGACACGACGCTTGGAGCGCCTTACACCAGAGATCTCGGAAAGGCCTACGCCGAGCTCGGCGATGCACGAAAAGCACGCGAGGTGGCGGCGGGCCTGCGTGGCGAGGAATCGTCAGGGGGCGGGAGGGTGATCCACGATGCGAACGAGATCGACGCGAGGGCCGCTCTCGCCGCCCGCGATCCGCAAGCGGCGCTCGGTTTCCTCGCGGAGATGCGGAAGAACGGCTTCGGGTGGGGCGGATACATCGATATCGATTACCGGACGACCCTCGCGCGCGCCTACCGGATGGCTGGAGATCTCGAGAAGGCTGTCGATGTTCATCGCCGGATGCTGGCGGTCTACGGAGGCCACGCGCTCTCCCACTACGAGCTCGGCACGCTCTACGAGGAAATGAAGCGTCCGGCCGACGCGAAAAAGGAATACGCGAAATTCCTCGAGATGTGGTCCGAGGCGGATGCCGACCGGCCGCAGCTCATCGATGCGAAGAAACGCCTCGCCGCGCTATAGAGGCCGCCCGATCTCCGCAGTGCGCGCCTCAGTTGATCTCCACGAATTTCGCGCGGACGACGTTGCAGACCGGGCACTTGTCCGGCGCCTCGCCGACGAAGGTGTTGCCGCACGTCGGGCAGATCCAGATCTTCGCCGCGGCGAGATCCTTCCCCGATTTCACCGACGCGAGCGCCTTCGAGTAGAGCCCGTGGTGGATTTCCTCGACCGCCATGGCGTACTTGAACGACACGAGGGCGCCCTTGTTCGCTTCCTTCTCGGCCTCGGCGACGAACTTCGGGTACATCTGCTGGAACTCGAACCCTTCCCCCTCGACGGCGGACTCGAGATTGGCGGCGGTCTCCTTGATGCCCCCGAGCACGCGCAGATGCGCATGGGCGTGGACGGTCTCCGCCTCGGCCGCGGCGCGGAAGAGCTTGGCGACCTGCGGGTAGCCGTCGGCTTCGGCCTTCTTGGCGAATGCGAGGTACTTGCGGTTCGCCTGGCTCTCGCCGGCGAAGGCTTCCTTGAGATTGTCGGTCGTGGACATCGGTTTTCTCCTTTCAGAGGGAATAATTACGATTTGAATAATAGTACAAGCGGCCCCCTCCGCGCAAACCCTGTTATTTGCATTGGAATCGGAGACATGGGGGTCGGAGCGGTTCTTGCGGAATGATACCGTCTGAACCGGCAACTGCTAGGAATGTTTGCAATTTTCGGCCGATCGGCGTATGCCGATGGTGAAACTTCGACCAGGAGGTGCTCGAATGGCCAAGCGCTCCACGCTGTCATGGGTGTTCGTGATTCTATGGATTCTCCTCGCCGCCGGCGCGGCGAAGGCGCAGTGGATCAAGGACGGCGTACTTGTTTGCGGCGCGGACAGTTATCAAAATATGCCGCGAATCATCACGGATGAGTCGGGAGGCGCGATCATCGTCTGGATGGACCAGCGGGACAGCGGCGAGTATGACCTGTACGGCAACAGGGTCGATGCCAATGGATATGTCCTCGGGGGCTGGGGCCTTCCGTTGTCGGTAGCCCCCGGATATCAGTATCAGCACAGGCTTATACCCGACGGCACGGGGGGCACGATCGCCGTGTGGGCCGACTCGCGCGCCGGCGATGGTTACTACGACATCTATGCCCAGCTGGTGGACGGCGAAGGCAACATTTATTGGCCGGAGAATGGATTGGCCCTCTGCACGGCTCCCAATAGCCAGGATGCTCCCCAAGTAGTGCCGGATCTGTCAGGGGGCGCGATCTTCATATGGAGCGACTATCGGCTGGGGCAGTTCGACATCTATGCCCAGAGGGTCGCGCGGACCGGCGACACGCTGTGGGCGGCGAACGGCATTCCAATCGACACGAGCTTGGGAGATCAGTATCTGTACGACGCGGTGCCCGACGGATCGGGCGGCGCCATTATTGTCTATACCGATACCCGCTCGGGCGACGGGGATATCTATGCGCAGCGGTTCGACGTGAACGGCAATCACCTCTGGGACTCCGCGGGAGTCGCCGTGTGCGTCGAGCCCGGCTGGCCTGCGAATCCGCTCGTCGTCGCGACCTCAGACGGAGGCGCCTGCGTCACGTGGATCGATTATCGTAACGGATACTCTGACGTATACATCCAGAAAATGGACCAGGACGGGCAGATGCTCTGGCAGAGCGGCGGTATGGCCGTCTGCCCAGCGTACTGGAACAAGTACTCCGCTCAGATCGTGGAGGACGGCGCGGGCGGCGCGATCGTCGTCTGGTACGACGAGAGAAGCTACTACGAGACGTACGCGCAGCGCGTCGCATCCGACGGTTCCCGCGCGTGGGCCGAGAATGGCGTCATCGTATTCAACGCCTACGGCGACGGCGATCCCCGCATCGTATCCGACGGCGCGGGGGGCGTGATCGTCACGCTGGACATCTACTGGGACGAGGAGCAGCCGAACAACATCTACGCTCAGCGGCTCGACCATGACGGTAGCCCTCTGTGGGGTCCGAAGGGCGCGACCGTATGCGCCGCCGCGAGCAACCAGTACGAGCCGGCGCTCGCGCCCGACGGGCGCGGCGGGGCGATCGTCACATGGGTCGATTATCGCTCGGATAACGGCTATTCGGATATCTATTCCCAGCGGATCGGTCCGTCGGGGCTCTGGGGCCATCCGGCGCCCGCGATTCTTTCGGCGGACGACGTGCCTAACGATCAGGGGGGCTGGGTGCGAATCGTGACGCGCGCCTCGTCGATCGACCGGGGCGGCGAGGATCCGGCGATCTTCGGGTACAACGTCTGGAGATTGATCGGCGGCGTCGGCGGTCCGACGGCGGTTTCGGTGCGGACCGTTCCGGCCGACCGCGCGGCGGCCGTGGCGATTCTCAGCGATCCCGCGACGGCAATCGGCGTGCGGGTGAGCGGGCCGCAGGCGGCCTCGCTCGGCCTCCCCGAGGGAGAATGGGAATCGGTCGGTTTCTGGTTCGCCATGCGGGACACCGTGTACAACATCGCCGTCCCGACGAGGGACGACTACACCGAGTCGAACACTCCGTGGGAGACCTTCGTCGTCACGGCGCACACGACGATCGCGGGAATTTACATCGCATCGGAGCCCGCGGACGGCTACTCGATCGACAACCTCGCGCCGGGCATGACGATGGAATTCGCGGGGAACGAGAGCGCCGATCCGGCGGGACTCATGCTCTCATGGTCGCCGAATCCCGCGTCCGATCTCTGGAAATACGACGTCTATCGCGGGGATGAAGAGGCCTTTGTCCCCGGCGAATCGAACCTGCTCGGCTCGACGACCGGCGCCACGCTCCATGACGGGAGCTGGGTGAAGGCGTACGGTTACTTCTACAAGCTCGTCGCCGTGGACCGGCACGGGAATCCGTCCCCCGCGGCGCTCCTGCGCCCCGAGGACGTCAAGGTGGGCATTCTGCTGAAGAGCTTCGCGGCGTCGCTCAGGCAGTCGGCGATCGAGGTCTCGTGGACGCTCGCGGAGATCGACGAAGACACCGAGCTGCGCGCGGCCCGATCGACGGGCGGCGATTTCGCGGAGCTTCCCGCCGCGGCGATCGAGCGCGAGGGGCTCTCGTTCTCCCTCGTCGACCGGAGCATCGAGCCGGGAACGACCTATCGCTATCAGGTGAGCGCGATCGACGCGCGCGGGAGCCGCGTGCTCTTCGAGACGGACGAGATCGCGACGCCCGCGATGCCGCTCACGCTGCATCAGAACCATCCGAATCCGTTCAACCCGTCGACGACGATCACCTACTACCTGCCGGCGGCGGCCGCGGTGACGCTCGACGTGTACGACACTGCCGGACGGCTCGTCACGAGGTTCTTCGATCAGGAGAATCAGGAGCGCGGGATCCATTCGGTCTAATGGCGCGGCGTGGACGCGCAGGGGCATGCCGTGAGCTCGGGCGTGTATTTCTACCGGATCCGGTGCGGCAAGGACATCATCGCGCGCAAAATGATCCTTCTGAGATGATGCGGATCCGAATCGTGTGAAGCTTCTTCGGGTTCCTTGAAAACGCAGGGAGCGGGGCGCATCACCCCGCTCCCTTTTTGCGTTCGCCGCGTTCGTCCGCGTTCGATGCTCAGGCGGATCCTTTCGCGCGAAGCTCCAGCTTGATCTCCCTGAGCTGAAGCGCCACGACGAAGAGCAGCGCTACGACGGCGTATTCGAGGAGCCGCCACGGATCGTATACGCCTCTCAGCAGCGTGTAGCCGAGAAGCCGCGCCAGCCGTTCCCAGGCGGCGAGCCCGGCGAGGACGAACGCCGCGACGAGGAAGATCCTGCACACGAAACTGATCAATTGCTTCATCGCATGTCCCTCCTTAGGTCCGGGGAATCACCACGGCGTTCAGGTCGAGCTTCTTCGTCCGGAAATCGAACGCCGCCATCCGCACCGTGCCCGTCTCGTCCTCGAACCAGAGCTGGAACCAGCTGGGGAACGAGGGGTTCGTCGTCACCGAGACGAGCTTTCCCCATGCGGCGGGGATCGAGTCCGGAGCCGGGAGCTGCTCACAGCTCAGGGCGGCGCCGCCCTCGGCCGGCTTCTCGGGCAGCCGGGCGCACGAGAGCGTCCCGAGCAGAAGGGCGGCGAGGAAGAGCCAGATAACGGTCTTGCCGATCATGTTCTCTCCTTTCGCGCGGTGTGTGATTGAATGATATAAGCAAGCCACTTCGGGCGCCGGGGGTCAAGCGAAAAAACGCTCCCGGATCGAGCTTGACATGAGGGGGCGCGGCGCTATACTTATGTTGAGCTAACAAATTTAGAGGAGTCTAACAATGGCCGGCCTGACCGAGGGACTGGAAAATTATCTCGAGGCCCTGCTTCTCGAAGAGCGGGAGCGGCGCTTTGTGCGCACGAAGGATCTGGCGAAGCGGCTCGGCGTAACGAGCCCGAGCGTGAACGCCGCCGTCCGGGAGCTCGGGAACCTCGGTCTCGTGAAGCACGAAGCGTACGGGCACATCGAGCTCACGCCGCGGGGGCGCAAGAGGGCCGCGCTCGTGTATTCCCGCCACCGCACGCTCTACCGTCTCTTCGCCGACGTGCTGAAGGTGCCCGCGAAGGTATCGGAGGCGAGCGCCTGCGGCATGGAGCATCATCTCGACGCCGCCGCCGTGAAGAAGCTCGCGCGGCTCCTCGAATTCCTCAAGAAGAAATCGGGCGCGAGCGGCGCGTTCGCCGCGGAGCTCAAGGAGGCGCTCGGGCGTGACTGAAAAGCTCCTCGCCGATCTGAAGCCGGGCGAACGGGCCGAGATCGTGTCCCTGAACGGCGGGGACGATTTCAGGGCGCGGCTGCGCGCCATGGGGCTCGCCGAGGGGCGGACGGTGCACAAGCTCTCCCGCATCCGCTGGGGAGGCCCGATCGTCGTTCTCGTCAACCGCGCGCAGGTCGCGGTCGGGAGAGGCATGGCGCGGAAGATCGTCGTCCGCGTCGCGGACGAAGGTGCCGGGGACAATGGCTGAGAACGGCATGAACGGGAACGTTTCGCCGGGGCGCGAGGGCCGCGTCGTCGCCGACGTCCTCCTCGTCGGCCAGCCGAACGTCGGCAAAAGCGTGCTGTTCTCGCGGCTCACCGGCGTGCGCACCATCGCGTCCAACTATCCCGGCACGACGGTCGGCTACGCCGCGGGGCGGATGCGGTTCGGCGGCGGGAGCTACGCCGTCGTCGACGCACCGGGCACCTACTCGCTCGAGCCGCTCGACGACGCGGCGCGCGTGACGATCGATCTCATCGACGCCGCGGGGCTCGTGATCAACGTGGTGGACGCCACGCACCTCGAGCGGCACCTCTCCCTCACGCTCGAGCTTCTCGCGCAGGGGAAGCCCATGGTCGTCGCCCTCAACATGAGCGACGAGGCGCGGCATCTCGGGATCGAGATCGACGCCGCGCGATTGGAGGAGCTTCTCGGCGTTCCGGTCGTGCCCACCGTCGCGAGAACGGGCGAGGGGATCGTGCGGCTCATCGGGGCCGCGCTCTCGCGAGGCGTCTCCGATACGGGGGAGCGCGACGAGAGCGGCCATCCCGCGCATCACCCGCATCTGGCTCATCACCATGGCGGGGAACGCGCGAACGGGCACGAGCATATCGCGGACGACAAGATCTGGTGCCGCGTGGGCGAGATCGTCGACGAGGTGCAGGTGCTCCGGCACCATCATCACACGCTCGCGCAGCGCTTCGAGGACGCGAGCGTGCACCCGTACCTCGGCGGGATCATCGCGCTCCTCGTGCTCGCGCTCTCCCTCGCCGTTGTCCGGCTCATCGGCGAGCTTCTCGCGACCGGCGGCGTCGGCATTTCGGGGGAGCCGTGGCTCCGCCTCCCCTTCGGCATGGAGCCGCTTTTCGAGGCGGCGTGGCGCCCCGTCGTGACGAAGATCTCCTCCGCGCTCGGGGGCGGGGGATTCGTCCATCATCTCATCATCGGGGAGCTCATCGGCGGAACAATCGATTTCAAGCAGTCGTTCGGGCTCCTCACGACAGGGCTGTTCGTCCCGCTCGGGATGGTGCTTCCGTACATCTTCAGCTTTTACCTTGTGCTCTCGCTCCTCGAGGACACAGGGTATCTCCCGCGCCTCGCCGTGTTTCTCGACACCGGCATGCACCACATCGGGCTCCACGGCTACGCGATCGTCCCCACGCTCCTCGGACTCGGATGCAACGT
>JBFYZJ010000164.1:0-6632 GCA_041309565.1 Candidatus Krumholzibacteriota bacterium | reverse complement strand
TCGTTGTACGTGCCCGCGTGCACGAATATCGAATCGCCGTCGGCCGCGGCGGTCACGGCTGCCGCGATCGTCGGCGCGTCTCCCGAGCCGTCCTCGTACACGTGCCACGAGCGGTTCTTCTCCGCGCCCGAGACGACGAGCGAGACCTTCTGGGACCCTCCGTAGAGGGTTCCCTTGTGCGTTATGCGGATCGTATAGACGCCCGGCGCAGGCGCCGAAACGAGGACCTGCTCGACGTTATCGATGTTGTTGTCGCTCTTCGTCGCGGCGTTCGCCGGGTTATTGACGTCGAGGCGCCACGGAGAGTGCGTGTCGACGCCCTTGACCGCGCGGAGGTCGAGATCGTTCACGAGCATCTTCGTCCGCGGATTGAGCGACGGGGACGGGGGCGTTCCGGCCGGATCGTTCCAGCAGATCGTGACGCGCAGCTCGGGTGTCGAGGAATATACCCGGTACCCGATTTCGATCGTCTGCCCCTGATTGAGGGTAAGCTGCTCGATGAATCCCTTCGCGTCGTCCACGTAGTCCTTGTTGACGAGCTTATACGCGGCGTAGGCGTTGAGGAGCCCCCAGCCGAAGAGGTAATCGGGGCCGGGTTTCGATCCCGCCTCGAGCGCGGTGTGAATGGCGACCGCCTTCAGGGTAGAGGCCCACATGGGCGTCGCGCCGTGCGTGTCGCGGTAGTAGTCGGCGACGAGCCCGAGCGACCCGCACACGTTCGGGCACGCCATCGACGTGCCGCTCGCCGTGGCGTACGAGGAGTCATTCGTCGAATATGAGGACAAGAGCTCCATGCCGTTTCCGACGACGTCCGGTTTGATTCGTCCGTCGTCGCACGGCCCCGTGCTGCTGAAGGGGGCGAGCGTCACGCTCGAGGGTCCCGTATAGCTCGGGACGTCGTACACGGCGCCGACCGTTAGCGTGTTCTTCGAGATCTGGAAGCCGAAGGGGATGCAGTCGTACCCGGTCGTCCCGCCGTCCCCGTTGCGCGTCTTGTAGCTGATGCGCCACGCGGCGTAGTTCTCGTCCCAGTAGTAGTGCTTCGCGCCCGCCCCCGGCCCCACGTCGTCGCGGTCGTTCGAGGACGAGACGACGGGCAGGTAGTTCGGCGCGGCGTTCAGGATCTGGTCGTAGTACTGCGCCTCGGAATTGTAGAATCCGAACAGGTAATCCTCGACCTCGCTCACCGCGGTGTCGCCGTACCAGTAATAGTTGTAGTTGCTCGTGTTGTAGTACCAGCCGGCGAGGTATCCGTACGAGTGACTCGAGAGGTTCGCGCCTCCCGCGGCCTCGCTCGCCATCTCGCCTCCGTCGTTGTTCCACTCGAAGGCCCGGACCGTCGCCGCGTATGACATTCCCTTCGCGGCCGCGCGGATACCGGACGCGATCAGCGTTCCGGCCGTATGCGTGGCGTGCCCCGCGACCGTGCTCGGATTCGTGTCGATCCAGCTGAGGCGGCCGATGTACTCGCGATGCGTGAGCCGGGGCTTCCCGCCGTCCCAGAGCCGCAGCACGAATCCGTTCCCGCCCCCGATGGCGGCGTTCACCGAATCGGCGCGCGTCGAGATCGCGGCATTGACGTTGAAGGTCGAGTAGTAGCGCGGGAATCCGTTCAGAATCTTCTGGAGCTCGACGAGGCTCCCGTCGTCGCCGATTTCCCTGAGCGGGATGCCGCTCTTCGCGGCGAAGGCGTGGGCAGCCGCGCGCTCGGCTGCGTTCTTCGCGGTGAGATCTCTCGACATCTGTTCGAGATCCGCCTGCTGGGCCGACGCTCCGAACGAGACTGCGGCCATGAAAACGACGAGAATGCCGACGCCAACGCACGCCTTCTTCATCGGGGACCTCCGATCGAGGAACGGTGACCGTTTCTATTGATATCGGGCGGGGTCTCATCTGAAGAATAGACCCCGGAACTCACTTATTCGGCAATCAGATCTCTCGATAATAATAATTATTACGATATAAACGTTCAATGTATTATTATATCATAAGTTAATAATTAATTTCAACGAAAAAGGGCGGCCACCCTGGACCGCCCTCCGATAGAACGCTATAATTTATTGCCGCTGAATAAGTTACCTCAAGAGGACCATCTTCTTCGTCTCGATCGTGCTCCCCGCGGCGAGCCTGCAGAAATAGATGCCGGAGGCGGCGGTGCGCCCCGTCGACGTGCGTCCGTTCCAGACCGCCTCGTAGCGGCCCGGCTCCATTTCGCGGTCGGCCAGAACGGCGATCGAGCGCCCCGAGACGTCGTAGATCGCGAGCGTCACTCGCGACCGCTCGCTCACGTCGAAGGCGATCCGCGCGATCGGATTGAAGGGATTCGGATAGATGGAGCGCAGGGCCGTGACGGCGGGAACGTTCTCCCCTTCTTCCTCGTCGACGCCGGTCACCGGCTCGTAGCCGTACGCTCCGTCCCGCGCCGGTCCCCTTCGGAACATCGGCCACCAGAGCGCGTCCGGCGCGGCGCGGCTCGTGCAGAGCTCGTAGGCGTAGAGCGAATCGTTCCCCGACGCGGCGAAGATCTCCACCCATCCGTCGCCGTCGACGTCTCCCGCGGCGGGAGTCGAGCGGATCGACGGAGCGCAGAAGAACGAAAGCCCGTAGCCGAGCCCGTGGATCTCGCCGTCGGGCGCGGCCGCGAGAACCTCAGGCGGATCCCCGATGACGATCGGCGCGGCGAGCGGTCCGACGTCGGTCGCCCACTGCGAGATCTTTCGGGACTCGACTTCGGTGCCGAGCCCCTTGACGGCGCTCAGGTATCCCTCCCAGTAGCCGCTGCTGTCTCCCTCCGTCCACCGCCTTGACGTCACCGCGATGTCGAGGTAACCGTCGTCGTCGAGGTTCGCCAGCGCCGGCGACGATTCGATCGATCCGGTCACCTGAACCGGGGGGAAGCATTGATTCCCCGAGGCGTCCCACGCATACACCAATCCGTTCTTTGTCGCAGCGACGATTTCGAGATCCTGATGGGTGCCGGCGACGTCGCCGATGACCGGATCCCCCGCCAGGGTCGTCGGATCGATCACAACGGGCCAGCCGGGGCAGGGCGTCCCGTCGTCATTGAAGAGATACACGCCATCCTGGGGATAATCTGCTTGCGTCATCGCAGTCCCGAGGCCCGCTTCCCCCGGCACAGGGAACGGGGATTGACGGATAAAAACCGCGATTTCGGCCCGGCCGTCGCCGTCGACGTCGGCGGCCGCAGGGGCGCTGGAAGGATCGTAGAGGCCGAGGCCGCCGTAGGGTGTTCCGTCACCCTCGAGAAAATGGAGCGCCGCCTGCCAGGTCGTATCGCCGCAGAGGACCTCGAGCTTCCCGTCGCCGTCGAGATCGGCGAGCGCCAGCATGACGTCATATCCGCTGGTTGCAAAGTATTCCCAGAGTTTGACTCCGGCGCTCGAGTACGCCATGACCAATCCGGCATTGCAGGCCAGGATCTCCTTGCCCGAATCCCCGGTGATGTCTCCCGCGACCGCCGGATAGACGACCGAGCCGAGATCGACGGGCCAGCCGGGAAGCGGCGTCCCGTCGGATTTCCATCCATAGAGCATTCCGCCGGTGGAGCCGGCGAACACTTCCAGCGTGCTCGGATCGCCATCGACGTCCACGAGAAGCGGCGACATATTGGCGTACGTGCGCACGGCGATGGGCCAGCCCGGCTCCCGCGGTACGTTCCAAACGATCGCGGTCGGTCCGTTCACGTTGTCCGTCTCGTCCGTCTCGACGGCCCAGCCGCCCGCGTCGACTGCGACCCAGCTCTGCCATTCGCCGATCGTGTCGCTCGTGACCGGCCCCGCGGTGAACATGACGGTGTCCCCGACCGCGAGCGAATGAACGATGCGCCGGAAGTCGCCTGCTTCGCCGACGCCGGGCGCCGATGAACGATTCGAATAGAAGTCGATCGCGAAGCTGTCAGCGGCGACGGCGCCGGTGTTCCGAACGACCGCCGTCACGAAGATCGCTCCATGCGCGGGGGCCGAGAGCGCGCTGTACTCCACGGACGCGAACGAGAGGTTCGGCGCGATCCGGCAGCCGACGCCGAGCGCGCCGATGAGCTGGCCGCACGGGCTTGCCGCCGGCGCGCACGGGGAGGTGTCGAAGATGCTGAAATCGAGAGCGCCCGCGTCGCAGAATGCGGGATCGCCCGAGATGTTGCCGTTCAGCCCTGTCTGGTTGGGCGTGGTGCCGCCGTAGTCGCCGCCGGCGTTCCCGTACACGTCGCTGCAGGAGATGATCAGCGTGCCGCTCCCGGTGTAGATGCCCTCCTTGACGAGGTTGGAGGCGACGATCGAGCGCGAGATCGTGTTGCTCGCGCCGAAGAAGCACTCGAGCCCCGCGCCGTAGTACACGGCCGAGTTCCCGACGACCGTGCAGTTCTCCATGGTCAGGTTCGTGGCGCTGTACACGCCGCCTCCGCCTTGCCGCGCGACATTTCCGCTCACGATCGAATTCTTGATCGTGGTGAATCCGTTCGTGCCGTTGAAGAGGCCGCCGCCGAAGGTGCCGGTGTTGCCCGATATGACGCACGAATCGATGCGCGTGCGGGCGGAGATGACGTAGATCCCGCCGCCCGATTCGCCGCTCGCGAGGTTGCCGCTCACCGTGCAGCCGACGATGTCGAGATTGGCGGACGTCGCCGCGGCGATCCCGCCGCCGTACTTGACCGCGGTGTTCGCCGAGATCACGCAGTCCTCGATGCGCGACGTCGCCTCCTTGCAGTACAGGCCTCCCCCGTTCGTGTCGACGCGGTTGTTCGTGATCGTGCAGCCGAGCACCTTCGCGGAGGTTTTCTCGAGATAGAATCCGCCTCCGCGCGCCCCGCCGATCGTGACGCAGCTGTCGACGACGCACCCGCGAATGACGGGGCTCGCGCCCGAGCAGCGGATGCCGCCGAGCGCGGCATGCTTCACAGTGACTCCCTCGAGCGCCGAGGTCGAATCCTCCCCCGCCATGTAGTCGAATCCCGAGTGAATCTCCCCGACCGTGCCGCCGCAGTCGACAATCGTCGAATCGGGGCCGCTCGCCGAGCGGATCGTGACGTTCTTCCCGCCGAACTCGATGTCTCGGTTGCCGAGACCGGCGTAGACTCCCGCGGCGAGCAGAATCGTGTCCCCCGCGGAGGAGCGATCGACGGCCGCCTGTATCGTCGGGGCGTCCCCCGATCCGTCCGCCCGCACGAGCCACATGGTCTTCGAATGGCAGCTCGCCCCGAGCGCGCCGACGAGGATGCCGCACGAGTTGTTCTCCGACAGGCACGGCGAGCCGTCGCCGATTCCGTAATCGAAATTTTCGAATTCGCAGAACTGGGGATCGGCGGAGAAATTGTCTCCTTCGGAGTAGCCGGAAAGCGCGCCGCCGAAGTTCCCTCCCGAGTTATCGTAGAAATCGCAGCAGGAGAACGAGACCGTCCCCATCGAGCCGTCCTGGTGCGCGCCGGATCCGACGAGCGTGAACGCGACGATCGTATTCACGACCGAGCCCGCGGCCGTTTCGTCGAAATGTAATCCTCCGCCGAGCCCCGACGCCGCGTTGTGGCTCACGGTGCAGCGGGATATCGACGGCGAGGCGCCGCCGCAGTAGATGCCGCCGCCATCCGAAGCCGCGACGTTTTGCGCCACGACGCACGCCTCGATCGACGGGCTCCCGGAGTACACGTAGATGCCGCCGCCTTCTTGCTCGACGGTATTCGCGACGATCCTGCACGATCTCAAAGTGCCGCCCCCGTCGAGGAATACGCCCCCGCCGCGGGCCGCATCGTTCCGCGTGATAACGCACGCGACGATCTCGGCGTCCGCATCGGAGCAGAGAACGGCTCCCCCGTTGCCCGAGATGCCCGCCGAGCCGCCCCGGAGGGTGAGACCCTCGATCCGCGCCGGGCCGGCTGCGGGAGCGATGACGAAGCAGCGGCCGAGCCGCTCCGCGTCGACCACGGTGATCGCTGCGCCTTTGATTCCTTTGATAACGACCGCTTTGTCGACGACGATGTCGTGCTCCCGATACACTCCCGGGTACACAAAGATCTGGTCGCCGTTCGCCGCCGAGTCGACGGCTGCGGCTATCGTCGGCGCGTCCCCCGTGCCGTTGGCGTAGACGTGCCACGTTTTCGTCCGCGCCGCGCCCGACACGACGATCGAGAAATCCTGCGAGCCTCCCGCGAGGGAGCCCTTGTGGTCGATCCGCACGACGTACATACCCGCCTCGGGGGCTTCGATCACCACCTGCTCGACGTTGTCCCGATAGTTGTCCCCCGCGGCGGCGGGAGCCGCAGGGTCGAGCGGATCGAGCGTCCACGGCTCGTGGAGCAAGCCGTCCTTGTCCACGCGGAGGTCGAGATCGTTCACGAGCATGAGGTCGGCGGGATCGAGCGCGGGCGCGGGGCATGAGCCCGCCGGATCGGTCCAGCAGACGGTCACCCGAAGCTCATCCGCTGTTCCGTCGCTCATATAGAAGAGCTCGATCGGAACGCCGTCGTTGAGCGTATACTCCTCGATGAGCCCGTTCCGGTCGTCGAGATCGAGCTCCATCTGCCGGTACGCCGCGTAGGCGTCGAGAAGCCCCCAGCCGAAGGCGTAATCCGGGCCGGGCGCTCCTCCCGCCTCGCGAGCGGCGTGAATCGCGAGCGCCTTGAG
>JBFYZJ010000163.1:0-2635 GCA_041309565.1 Candidatus Krumholzibacteriota bacterium | reverse complement strand
GGTTTCTCTTCATGCGGGAGTTTGCGCCGCCGGTCGCGTTCACGGCGGGGGTGCTCGGACCGCTCGTGGGTGCGGACCTGCTCAACCTCCGCCGGATCGCGCACGGCGGCGCTGGAATCGTCAGCATCGGCGGCGCGGGCACCTTCGACGGGATCGTTCTCTCGGGACTCTTCGCGACGCTGCTCTCCTGAACCGGGCCGGCAAAGACCCGCGGACTGGACCCGCGCACTATCGGAGCAAAACGATCTTCTTCGTCGACACGACGTCCCCCGCCTCGAGACGGCAGAAGTAGATGCCGCTCGCGAAGCCGCTCGCCTGCCACCGCGCGACGTGATCCCCCGCGGACTGCACGCCGTCCACGAGCACGGCGGCCATCCGGCCGGACGCGTCGAACACGGAGATTCTCACGCGCTGCCGCTCGGGCAGGTAGTATTCCACGCTCGTCGTGGGATTGAACGGATTCGGCGAGGCCGCCAGCAGCTCCGGCTTGCGTCGGCGGTTCTCGGGCTTGTTGTCAGGCCGGTCGTCCGGCTTGTCGTCGGGAATCCCGACGAGGACGACGCAGTCCCCGGCCCGGAAAGGCGTGCCGTCGCGCAGCGAGCCGGTGAGCGTCAGGGCGCGCGTCTGCCCGCGGGCGGGCGCGCCGGCGCTCTCGATGGCGAGGGCGATCTCCCGGTCGGAGAACTTGAGCAGAAGATCGAGACGGCCGTCGGGCCCTTCCGACGTGCACGCGCACGGCTCGGCGCTCGACGGCGGGCGGGAAACGTCCTCGTAATGCGGCTTCTTGTCGAGGAGAGGGGCCACTCCCTCCAGACGCACCGAAGAGCAAGCGATGTCGCGGATGTTGAAGTTCGCCGTTCCCAGAATCGCCACGGGCAGAACGCCCCCCTTGTGCGGATTATTCGACGCCGCGATGTCGGACTTGTTCATATTGAACGGATTCGGACAGGAGCCCGGGCGAATGTCGAGAGCCGCTTCGATCTCGAGCGGCCTGCCGAGCACCCAGTGGACCTGCGTCTCCTTGCCGTCGACGCCGGTGCCGGGATCCCGGTCGACGTCGTACCACGTGCCGTCGAAGAGACGCTGCGCCCTCGCGGCGTTCTCGAGCATTCCCTCGAGCCCCGCCCCCGCGACGAATCCGAGATGGATCTCGATCGATTCGCCGGGCTCGATGCTCGCGAACGGCCCCACGCTCACGAGGCAGCGATAATCCCCCGGCGCGGAGAGGTTCCGATCGATCCGATGCGTCGCCAGGACTTCGTAGCGCTGGAAATCGTTGTCGGGATCGCCGCCGTTTTCGTAGGGCTGGAATCCGCTGAAGACGCGAAACGCGTTGACGGTGACCTCGGAAGGCGCCTTCAATTCGAGCGGATCGAGCGTATGCCCGAGGAGCATGCAGCCGAAGTACCCCGGCGTCAGCCCCCCGTCCCCGTCGACGTCATAGCCATACATCGCGTTGACGAACGCCGGCCCGAGCTCCGTGCTCCTCACACCGAAATGGGCGCTCACGGCGTCGTCGAGCCAGTAGCTTGGCCTCGTCCGCGGCCCCACGTCGAAATCCGCGAAAGGCCCGAGATAGACCTGCTCGAGAACCTCGGTCCCCGTATTGGTGATCTTCAACGTCACCCCGACGAAATCGTCGAAGCGCGGATCGTCCCACTGGTAGCTCTCCTGCTCGATCTTGAGTTGCAGCGGCAGATGATATGGATAGACGTCCCTAATGCCCGGCTGATCGTCGGTATACCACGTGGCGAACATCTGCCTCGAGATCGCGGCGAAATCCTCGTCGATGCGGCCGTCGCCGTCGTTGTCCCGGGCGTCGAGCCGGTCCTCGTCGAAGAGCCCGTCGCCGTCGTCGTCCGCGCCGAAGAACGGATAACGGTTGCCTCCGGGAGCGCCTTCGAACGTCCGGTAGATGATGTCGATCGGATCGTTTGTCGGCCTGAACTCCATCTCGAAGGCGGACGTCGACACCGACGGGATACCGTCGATTCTCGCCCCGATCCAGATACCGGCGACATAGAGATGCTCGACGCCGCTCCCCGCGGGCCACTGCGCGGACGGAGCGAAGGAAAATGGAAACGTCGCGGTCGGCATCGATCCGAAGATGCCCCAGTTGCTCATGTGCATGTGAAGATTGCCGGCGTCGTGGACGAAGCTCCCGTCGAGCACGAGCACGCGCCCGGGCTCCGCGCCCCCTTTGACGGACGGCGGCGAGCTGAGATCCCGCGCCCGTGAGTCCCCCGGCGGGTAGAGCGCGAAAACGGCGCACGCGAAGAGACCGATGAGGATGACTGAGCGGCTCTGCATATCGATCGCCCCCCTTTTCGTCGAAATGCATCCGGCATCGGGACGGAGCGCGGCTGGCGGGGCCGCATTCGATTCATGGTGCGCGATTGATTTTGGAATCCGCTTCTTGCACCTAAAGTATAACATTCGGCCGCGCGCCGCGCCAGCGAAACGGCGGAAGGAAAGCCGCGCGGCCGCTCGAGGCTTTCACTTCCGCTCGAAGAGCTTCAGGTATTCGCCGTAGCCCTCCTTCTCGAGATCTTCTTTCGGGATGAAGCGCAGCGACGCCGAGTTGATGCAGTATCGCAGCCCCGTCGGCCGCGGACCGTCGGGGAATACGTGCCCG
>JBFYZJ010000162.1:0-3595 GCA_041309565.1 Candidatus Krumholzibacteriota bacterium | reverse complement strand
GAAGGACATCGCGGTCACCATCGAGGTGCCGCGCAAGATGTCGCTCGAGCAGGCCATGGGATGGATCGCCGCCGACGAGCTCGTGGAGATCACCCCGAAGGCGATCCGGATGCGCAAGGCTATACTCGACGCCCTGCAGCGGAAGCGCGCGCAGAAAGCGCAGACGATCGCAACGCAAGAGCTCGGCGTACCCCCCTCTCCTCCCTCCGCGTAAGCGCCGCAAATCACTCCCGTCCCCGGAACCCGAATGGCCTCCGCTCTGTATAACGGAAAACGGCGGGAATCCCCTCTCGCCCCACCTTTATCCGTCGACCGCGAAGGAGAATCGCAATGCGTCGCAGCCGCTGTTTCTGGATTCCATTCATTCTGGCACTTCTGCATTCAGCTCTCGCGCCAGCCACGGAGGCCCCCCTCCTCGGCCCGGCAGCCGGTCCGCACGCGGTCGGTTATCGCGTGATCACGCTCGTCGACCCGGCGCGAAGCTTCGGACCGCGCCTCGACCTGGACGGGCGGGCGACCCCCCGCCCTCTCTCGAGACCCATCCAGATTCACGTATGGTATCCGGCCGCCGGCGCGAGCGGAGAGCGGATGGCGTATGCGGACTACATTCTCGCGGCGCAGGGATCGGCCGGAAGCGATCCGAAGACCGCCGCGGCGGACGTTCTGAAAGCCTACAAGGCCCGGCCGCTCCGCCGGGGCGCGAACGAGCAGCGTCTCGACGGGATCCTCGCCCGCGAAATGCTCGCGCGGCGCGACGCGGCGCCCGCCAAGGGACCGTTCCCGTTCATCCTCTATGCGCCGAGCATCAATGCAGACCCGTACGAGAACGCGGTGCTCTTCGAATATCTCGCGAGCTTCGGCTACGTCGTGGCGGCCGCCCCGAGCGTGGGGCTCAACGAACCGGAAGTGAGCATCGACGGCGCGGGCGCGCGGGCGCAGATCGGAGACCTCGCGTTCGTGTTCGGCCGCATGTGTCAGGAGCCGTGGGTCGATCAAAGACACCTGGGCGTGCTCGGTTTCAGCTGGGGCGGGATGACGGCGCCTCCCTTCGCGATGCAGCACCTCGGCATCGACGCGATCGCCTGCCTCGACGGCGCGGCGACGATGCCGCCGTACGCTCCGATCGCTGAGTCGTTCGACCAATGGAAGCCCCGCGATCTGCGCGCCGCGCTCCTCGACGTCGTGCTGGCGGACGAGGAACGCGTGCTCCCGCTCGGATCGAACGCTCGGTACGCCGACGTCTGCTCGTGGCGCATCCCCCGCTTCAAGCACGGGGAGTTCAGCGCGGACGAGGTGGCGAAGTACCACATCGCGGCGCAGGACTCGCTGGCCCCGTGGGTGATCGGATCGTGGGGAGCCGTCGCCGGGAGGCTCAAGACGTTCTTCGACGCATACCTGAAGGGCTCCGCCGAGAGCCTGAACGCCCTGCGCGCGCCGGAAACCTCCGTCGCGGGATCGACGTGGACGTTCCGTGCGGCGCTCCCCGCGCCGCCGACCGCCGCGCAGTTCGACGAGATCGTCGAGACGCGCGGCGTCGATACCGCCGCGAAGCTCTATCACGAGCTGCGAGCCCGGGATCCCGAGCTCGTGATCTTCGACGAGAGCCGCCTGCTGCGATTCGCGAGATCGTGGGGCCCCGAACGGAGCGAGGAGCTCTTCGCGCTCATGCAGCTCAACCTCGAGGCGTATCCCCGGTCGGCCGATACGCGGTTCTGGCTCGCGCAGATTCATCTGGAACGCGGCGACAAGACCGCGGCGGTCGCAGCTCTCGAGGAAGCCCTCGCGATCGATCCGGCGCACGAGAGGGCCCGGCGCCTGCTCGAAAAAATCCGGTGAAGGAGCGTCGAGCCGCGTGCCCGGGAATTCGCCGAAAACAAGCCGCGTCAAACCGCCGTAAATCGCAGTTGACGCTCGTGTAATTGTTTGTTACCATTTGCTCAGAAGCGGCAATCCACCTTCCATCTTTATCGTTCTCCACCCGTCGCGGCGGCTTTGCGGCATTGCGATGGAAAAGAACATTCTCCATTACGAAGTCCTCGAGAAGCTCGGCGCCGGAGGCATGGGCGTCGTGTACAAGGCGCACGACACGAAGCTCAACAGATCCGTCGCACTCAAGTTTCTCCCCGAAACCATCCTCCCCGGCGCGGAGAACATGAAGCGGTTCATCCGGGAGGCGCAGGCCGCGTCCAAGCTCGACCATCCCAACATCTGCGCGGTGCACAGCATCGAGGAGGCGCCTGACGGCCGCGTCTTTATCTGCATGGCGTGGTGCGACGGCGAGACCCTGAGCCAGAGGATCGCGCGGGGACGCCTCGAAATCGCGGAGGCGCTCGACGTCGCATGCCAGGTCGCGGCGGGGCTCGAGGAGGCCCATGCGGCCGGCATCGTCCACCGCGACGTGAAGCCCTCCAACGTCATGGTCTCCTCGAAGAGCCACGTCAAGATTCTCGATTTCGGTCTGGCCAAGCTCACGGACACCTCGAGGCTCAGCGTGAGCGCGGCGACGGTCGGCACCGTGCAGTACATGTCCCCCGAGCAGGCGAAGGGGCACGAGCTCGATGCGCGGAGCGACATCTGGTCCCTCGGCGTCATGCTCTACGAAATGGTCACGGGGAGCCTCCCCTTCGGCGGGGATTATCAGGCGGCCGTGCTCTACGCGATCGTCCATGAATCGTACGCCCCCGCCTCGCGGGTGAATCCGGCCGTACCCCGCGAGCTCGACCACATCGTCGCGAGGGCGTTGAAAAAGGACGCGCGGGATCGCTACGCTTCCGCGGCTGAAATGCGGGAGGATCTGGCGGCGCTCCTCGAAACGCTTCGCCCCGCCGGGAATCACGGGGTAGCCTCCCCGCCGCGGCGGTCGTCGCGGCTCACGAGCAGAGCCGCGATCGCGGCCTGCGCGGCGGCGGCGGTCGTCGCGGCGCTTGTATTCCTTTACACGCGCTATTTCCGGGCGGCGCCCGAGCCCGTTGCGATCGCGGTCCTCGGAGCCGGCGAAGCGGCGCAGGACACGAGCGACGCGAGCTACATCGCCGATCTTCTCTGCACGGACCTCGGACAGAACGAATACATCAAGCCGGTGGCGCGCGAACGCGTCGTCGAGCTCTGCAGATTGCTCGGCATAACCGCGGTGAACGACACGACGGCCCTCGCCATCGCGCGGCAGGCGCGGGCGCACATCCTCGTCATGCCGCGGCTCGACCGCGACGGCGCGACGGCGCGTCTCGCCGCCCGCGTATTCGACGTGCCCGCGCGGACGATGATCTTCGAGGAGTCCGTGCCGCTCAAAGCCGGCGCCTCCGTCACCTTCTCCGCGGTCGATCGGCTCTCGGACAGGCTGAGCCGGCGGCTGAAGCTCCTGCCGCGCTGGCGGCTCGGCGGCGTGCAGCCCCGGCTCGCCGCGGCGGCGACGACCGAATCGGAGGCCGCGTACCGCGCGTTCCATCAGGGGGAAGAGCTGTACCGGAGCGGCGATCCCCGCGGCATCCCACTCATCGAGGAGGCGGTGCAGCTCGACTCCACGTTTGTCAGGGCGCTCCTGCGACTCGCGCTCTGGTACGACTACGCGCGCGACACGGAACGGGCGCTCGTCTGC
>JBFYZJ010000161.1:0-2711 GCA_041309565.1 Candidatus Krumholzibacteriota bacterium | reverse complement strand
GAAAGATCCATCTCGTCCGGCACGCCGAATCGGCCTGGAACCTCGAGCGCCGCGTTCAGGGAACGGCCCTCGACGTGGCGCTGAGCGCGACGGGGAGGGAGCAGGCGAAGCTGCTCGGGCGGCGCCTGCGGGCGCTTCCGCTCGAGGCGGTGTACTCGAGCGACGCCGGACGCACGCTCGAGACCGCGCGCCTCGCGCTCGGCGACGGCTTTCCGCTCAGGATCTCGGAGGAGATCAGGGAGCTCTCCCTCGGCGAATGGGAGGGGCGGCTCATCGAGGACCTTCGCGCCGAGGATCCGGCGAAGCTCGACGCATGGTACCGGCGCCCCTCGACCGTCAGGCTCGAGCGGGGGGAGGATCTCACCGGCTTCAGGAAGCGCGTCGTTACGTTCATGGACGCCAGCGCCGCAGCTCACGCCGGGGACGTCGCCCTCATCACGCACGGCGGCGTCATCTGCGTCTACCTGACGCATATCCTCGGCATGCACGTGGACGATATGTGGAGCTTTTCCCTCCCGAACGCCTCGATCACGACGGTTGTGCTCGATTTCAAGCCCCGCCTGCGGAGCTTTGGCGACACGGCGCATCTCGACGCGCGCGCCCTCGGCCTCGACGGCATGCCCGCGCCGCTCTGAGCGGCCCGTCATTCGACCGGGCTGTTTCTCCTGATCCACGAGAGCCTGCTCCCCGCCATCGCGAGGATGAGGGCGATGCCGGCAAGGAATCCGCCGACGTGTGCGAACCACGCCACGCCGCCGGTCCCCGTGCCGCCGAGCGAGGCCAGCGCGAAGACGAACTGGATGATGAACCAATAGACGATGATGAAGTACGCGGGGAGCACCGCCATCCTGATGAAGAAGCCGAGGAACACGAGGGTGAGCACGCGCGCGCGGGGAAACGCGAGAAGGTAGCCCGCCAGCACTCCCGATACGGCGCCGCTCGCCCCGACGGTCGGCACGACCGAGGACGGATCGGAGGCGATGTGGAGTGCGTGCGCGCCGAGCCCGCACGCGAGATAGAACAGAACGAACCGCACCGGCCCGAGAATGTCCTCGACGTTGTTTCCGAAGATCCAGAGAAAGAGCATGTTCCCGCCGAGGTGCGCGAGCCCGCCGTGCATGAACATCGACGTGAGAAGGGTGAGCCCGATCGGGTGCGGCCCGGGAGCATGCACGAGCGGGATTCCCGCCTGCACGTCCCCCACGAGATCGGTCCATCGGGTGATCTCGAAGGGGATGGCGCCGTACGCGGCGACGAATGCGTTCCCGAAGCGCGAGCCGAGAGACAGCTGGTAGATGAACACGGCTACGTTGGCCGCGATGAGCGCGTAGGTGGCGACGGGGCGCCGGTTCGTCGGATTGACGTCTTTCAGCGGAAGAAACACCGATCACTCCATTCTCATGAGAATCTTGAATGCGCCCGGCCGCCGCGCCGCGCGAAACGCCGCTTCCCACCGCTCGAGCGGATAGACGGCGCTCAGGAACGGGAGCACGCGCACGCTGCCCCGCACGAGATGGGAGAGCGCCGGCTCGAACGGCCCGCACCGCGAGCCGACGACCGTGATCTCGTCGACGACGAGGGGGGCCGGATTCCAATCGAGGGCGCCGTGATACGTCGATTTGAGGACGATCGTGCCGCGGGGCTTCACGCGCCGCGCGGCGAGGGGGAGGCCGCGGGGGCTCCCCGTGCATTCGACGACGACGTCCTGCGAACGCGCGAGCGCCGCCGCCGCGCCGGGCCCGAGCGTCTCGAGTCCGAGCTCCCGCAGGGCCGCGAGCTTCCCGGGGCTCCGGCCGAGAACGGCGAGGCGCTTCGTCCGAATGCTGAGCACCTGCGCGGCCATCGCGGCGAGCCGCCCGTCGCCGAGGACGAGCACGCGGTCCCGCGCGCGGACGTCGACCTGCTCGACGATCTCGCAGGCCGCGGCGACGAGCTCGGTGAAGACCGCGTCCTCGTCGCCGAGGCGCGCGGGAACGACGTGGAGATTCTTCGCGGGGAGCGCGAGGTATTCGGCGAAGGCGCCGTTCCGTCCGCTGATGCCGAGGACGCCGCGGGAGGCGCAGTGCCTGCCGAGCCCCGCCCGGCAGGTCGCGCATGTGCCGCAGGGCACGTTGATCTCGCCGACGACGCGCTTTCCGTCGAGCGCCTTCGAGGGCGCCGACACGACGGTGCCGACGAACTCGTGCCCCGGAATCCCCCGGAACGACATATAGCCGCGGACGATCTCGAGGTCCGTCGAACAGATTCCGGCGAGGCGCACCTTGACGAGCGCTTCTCCCGGCCGGGGCCGGGGCGCGGGCACGGTCCGCAGAGCGAGCTTCTCTCCGTCGAAATGAAGCGCCTTCATCGCGTGGAATCCTTCGGCGTGTGTCGACGTGTCAGGCTATTTTCTCCGGCACCGAGAGATCCCCCGCAGGATCGCGCTCGCGCGCCGCGATGAGGACCAGCACTCCCGGACCCGCGTTGATCACGGCGTGCGCGATCCCGGGGAGGATGCGCACGCACCGCGTCTGCGCCTCGAGATGGAGCTCCTGGATCTCGCCGGAAGGGGATTTCCATTTGAGAAGTCCTTCCCCCTCGAGGGGGCACAGCCACTCGGCGACGCGGGGATGGTAGTGATTTCCCCGCGTGGCGCCGGGCTGGGATTGAACGATGTGGATTGTTTTCGGATCTATGTCGGCGTTCCGTTTCGCCCATGGGAAAAGCACCCA
>JBFYZJ010000160.1:0-6150 GCA_041309565.1 Candidatus Krumholzibacteriota bacterium | reverse complement strand
CCAGCACGCGGCACTCCATGTCGATCCGCTCGTCCCATGAGACGAAATGGCTCCGGCCGAATTCGGCCGCACGCTCGCCGAGCCGTTTTCTGAGCGCTTCGTCACGGATGATCGTCTCGAGCTTCCGCGAGAAGTCGGCGACGTCGCCGTTCTTCACGAGGAGCCCCGTTTCGCCGTCGCGGATCGCCTCGGCGGTGCCCGAGACGTCGAAGGCGACGACCGGCACGCCGCAGAGAATCGCCTCGCACGGGGGGAGCGACATGTTCGTGAGCTCGTTCGTCGCGGCGAAGACGTCGCTCGCCTTGAGGAAGTAGACGACGTCCCGGTGCGGGATGACTCCCGTGAAGATCACGGACCCCTCGACGCCGAGCCGCTTCGCTTCGCGTTCGAGCCGCGCGCGCTCGGGGCCGTCCCCCCCCACGACGAACGCTGCCTTCTCGCGCAGGGACGGATCCATCATCGCGATCGCCCGCAGCATGAGCTCGATCCGCTTCGATTTGACGAGGCGCGAAAAGGTGACGACGAGTATCTTGTCCTGCGGGAGCCCCATGTTCGCGCGCGCCTCGCGCCGGTCGACGGGGAGATCGGCCCATTCGGTGTCCATGCCGTTCGGGAGGAACGATATCTTCTCGCGCGGGATGCCGAGGCGCGTGAGCGCCATCTCGCCGCGCGTTCCGTCGTTGAGGATGATGTAATGATCGACGGGATGGCGGAGCGCGATCACCTGCTCGACGCTCTTCCAGAGATACTTGATCTTCGGGAAATCGAACCGGTCGAGGTACATCACGCCGAACAGCTTCACGGCCGTGGGGATGCCGAGCCGCCGCCCGATCCGGTTGAGCGGGTAGAACGAGTAGTGCGTGAATCCCATGAGCACGTCGGGCTCGATCTCGGCCGCGAGCCGCTCGAGCCGCCGCATCACGACGAACGGAAACACCGTCGGCCAGATGAACCGCCGCATGATCGCCGGAAAGCGCTCGAACGCCCTGAAGAGATTCGGGTAGGTGTGGTACGTGAGGAGCGAATCGCCGAGGTTCTCGCGCTTCGAGCGCGGCTTCGGGATGAGGAAATGGAGCTCGATGCCCCGCTTCGTGAGATGCCTGACGAACTGCAGCTCGTCGGCGACGCCGCCCCCCTCGCCGAGCGACCAGATGTCTTCCCAGATCGAGAGGATGAGGATTTTCTTGAGCTTCGATTCCACGTCGCTCCGCCGTTGAGGGGGCCTCACCATAGGGCGCGTCAGAGGGCCTTGACCCTGTTCCTGATCGCCCCGATCCGCTCGATCTCCACCGTCACCACGTCCCCGTTCTTGAGAAACACGGGGGGCTCGCGGAACACGCCGACGCCGGCGGGCGTCCCCGTCGCGATGACGTCTCCGGGGAACAGCGTCATTCCCCGCGATATGTACGAGACGATCGTGGCGACGTCGAAGGTCATGTCCGCGGTCGTGCTCTCCTGCATGACGACGTCGCCGAGCTTCTGACGGATCGCGAGCGAGCCCGGATCGCCGAGCTCGTTCGCCGTCACGATCCAGGGGCCGCACGGGGCGAAGGTGTCGAAGCTCTTGCCCCGGAACCACTGCTTGTCGCCGTGCTGGATCGCGCGGGCGCTTACGTCGTTGAACGCCATGTAGCCGGCCACGTAGGAGAGGGCCTCCGCGGGGGGGATCATCGTGCCCTCGCGGCCGATCACGACGGCGAGCTCCGCCTCCGCGTCCACCTTCTCGACCCCCCGGCGAATGACGATGTCGTCGTACGGCCCCGCGAGCGCGCTCGGCGCCTTCGCGAAGAGGAGCGGCTCCTCCGGAGGCTCCTTCTTCTGCTCGAGGGCGTGACCGCGGTAGTTGAGGCCGAGGCAGACGATCTTGCTCGGGCTCTGCACGGGCGCGTGGAGGCGCGTCCCCTTGAGGGGGAGGAAGTGCGACCGGTCGATCTCCGCGGCGTTGTCGGAGAGATTCTGGACCTCGGGGACGAGGCCGCGGCGGAAGAGATCCTCGACCGAGACCGGCGCGCAGTGGAGCGCGGCGCTCACGTCGAGGATCATTTCGGCGACCACGACGCCGGCGCGCCTTCCCGCTTTTTCGAACGTGACGAGCTTCATGCGCTCACTTTCCCGTCGCCTCGCCCGCGGGCGGCGCGCCTGCGGCGGGCCTCGCGGGCAGCTCCCTGACGCGCCGCGCGAATTCGGCCGCGTCGATGAATCCGGTCGCCCGAAGATCGACGTGCTCGCGGCCCGCTCCGTCGATGAAGATGATAGCGGGAACGCCGCGGACCTTGTAATCGTTTTTTATCTTCGTCTCGAGCTCGCCCGATTTCGTGAGATCCACGCGCAGCGGGACGAAGCCGGCCGAGAGCTTGACGACTTCGGCGTCCGAGAAGGTCTTCGCGTCGAGCTCGTGGCACGGGAGGCACCAGGCGGCGGAGAAATCGATGACGACCGGTTTCCCCTCGCGCGCGGCGGCGAGAACGGCCTCTTCGCTGAAGGGCTGCCACGCGATTCCCTGAGGCTTCCCCTCGTCGCCGCCGCGGAGCGCCGGCAGGAGGAGGAACGCCGCGCCGATCGCGACGCCGAGGACGCCGACGGCGCGCTTCAGGATCGAGAATCCCCTGCCCTTGCCGGCCGCGCGGTCGATCCAGCCGAGATAGACGCCGCCGGCGATCGCGATCGCCGCGTAGCCGATCGAGACGAGGCGCGGGCTGAGGAGATGGCGGGCGAAGTAGAGCGCCATCGCGACGAGGACGAATCCGAAGATCTTCCGCACCCAGACCATCCAGTCGCCGGAGCGCGGCAGGCGCGCGATGCTCCCCGAGATCGTGCCGAGCACGAGGAAGGGGAGCCCGATTCCCCACGCGAGGGTGAAGAACATGAAGAAGCCGAGGACCGGCTTCCCCATCTCGCCGACGTAGGTGAGGAGCCCGAGGACGAAGGGGCCGATGCACGGCGCCGCGATGATGCCCATGGTGAGGCCCATGAAGAGGGCGCCCGCGTAGCCCTGTTTCGCCGAGCCGGTCCGCCGCTGGAGGAACGCCGGCATGCGGATCTCCCAGAATCCGAACATCGAGAGAGCGAGCGCCACGAGAATCGCCGCGATGACGAGGACGACGAACGGATTCTGGAGCGCCGCGCCGAAAAGGCCGCCGGTCATGGCGGCGATCGTACCGAGGACGCTGTACGTGAGCGACATGCCGAGGACGTAGAGAAGGGCGAGCAGGAACGTCCGCGAGGCGCGGCCCCCCGCCTGGCCGCCGAAGTAGCTCACCGTGATCGGGATGAGCGGATAGATGCAGGGGGTGAGGCTGAGGCCGAGGCCGATGAAGAAGATGAAGACGAAGGTGAGCACGAGCCCGCGCTCGGCGATCATGGTGCCGATGTCCCGGCCGTCCGAGGGGGCGGCTTCGACGCGGGCCGCCGTTTCTCCCTCGCCGGCGAAGGGGGGCTTCGAGAAGATCCCGGTGTGCAGCTGTTCGACTCCCTCGTCGAGCGTTCCCACGCGGATCGTGTCGGCCGCCGAGGCGCTCGACGGCTCGACGCACGTGAGGTTGTTGCAGCCCTGATACCGGATCGTCGCCGTCAGGCGGTAGGGGCCCGGCTGGACGTCCGGGCCGATTCGAATGACGGCTCCGAACACGACGACGCCGTCGTAGAGGGCCATCTTCGCCTCGCTGATGTCGAGCTTCGTGAGATGAGGCGCGGGATAGAGGATCCGCACGATCTCGATTCCCGCCGGTGCGTTCACCTCGAGCACCGTCGGGATGAGATACGATTCGAGGGGCTTGTCCGCGTTGATGTGCCATCCCGCGGCGATGTCCGCCGTGATCGCCACGAATCCCGTGGAGCCGGGGTGGAACACGGAGAACGAATGGCTCATCTCGGCCGTGACGAGGGCGCCGGCGGGGAAGTCGAATCCCTGCGCCGCGCACGCCACCGGCGCCAGCAGCGCCGCGGCGAAAGCGATGGCGGCGAGCCGCCGGATGAGGCGGGATCGCGCGGTGAGTACCCTGAACATGCGGTCTCCTTCCTTCTCAGTGAGCGTACTTGAGCACGTAGAGGCCACCCGAGCCGCTCGCGGCGTAGACGAAGTCGCCGTCCGCGAAGATGCCGCGGGCGTCGTCGGCGGTGTCGTGCCATGCGGCGACCGAGGGTTTCGCCGGATTCGAAACGTCGATCGCGGCCACGCCTCTCGTATGGGCCGCGGCGAAGAGCGTTTTGCCGAGCGGGTGCACGGCACGCACGACCGTGCCGAGCGAGAGCCGGCCGAGCGAACGGGGCTTCGCTCGATTCGAGACGTCGGCGACGGCGATCCCGGCGCCCCCGTCCGCGAGGTACGCGACGTCTCCCGTCACGAAGCAGTCGCAGTTCCATCCGGGCGTGTCGAGGACCGAGACCGCCGCGGGCGCGGCCGCGCCGAGATCGTAGATACGGCATCCGTCGTATCCGTCGGCGAAGTAGAGCCATCGCGCGTCGGCGTCGATGCCCCTGACTTCGGAGAATTCCCCGCGCCAGACGAACCGCGGCCGCCGCGGATCCGCGACGTCCACGATCTCCACGCCGCCGAGTCCGCCGGCGCAGTATGCGCGTTTGTCCCTGACGACGAGGGCCGACATGAAATAGGGGGACGCGTAGCGTCCGACGATCCGCGCTCGCGCCGGATCCTTCACGTCGGCCGTCTTGATTCCGCCGAGCCCGTCGGCGATAAAGAGCGTCGCGCCGACGAGCGCGACGTCGCGCGCCTCGATCGTTTGAACGTGCCCGATCCATTCCACCGACCCGTCGCGCGCGACGCGCCCGATGCGGACGCCGTCGAATCCGTTCGCGACGTAGACGAGGCCGCCGGAGGCGATGACGCCGATCGCGAATCCGCGGGTCGGGAAGCCGCCGATGTATTTCGGTTTGCCGCGATCGAGCGCGAACACGCGGACCTCGTCGAACGGCTTGACGGCGGCGAGCCGCCCGGCTGACATGTACACGGCGTCGACGCGCTCCGGTCCGCCGCGCGACTCTCTGATCGCGGGATTTCCCGTGGCGATCGGCTGGCCGTAGCGATTGACGCTCTCGAGGGAGAATCCCTTTCCCGATTTCATTTTCACGCGCGCCCGCTCCGCGGCGCCGGCGGGGCGTTCGATATCGAAGGGAAGAAGAAACTGCTGGTCCGTGAGCAATATACCCTCGCCGTCGGCGGCCGCGACGTCGACGATTCCTTTGACGCGCGGAGGCTCGATCGGTGCGGGGCGATCGGGAGTCGCGAGATCCCAGCATCGGATGTCGCCGGCGGCGGTGAGAACGACGAGCACGCCGCGGCTGATGATTCCCTTTTTCGCGCCCGTCGCGGCGTTCGGCTCGCTCGGGCTCTTCGGGGCGATTTCGAGCGCCGCGCGCGAGATCTCGCGGATCGCGCCTCCCGGCGCGACGCGGCAGATCGAGGTCATGTCGGGATGGACGATCGCGAGGAGATCCCCGTCCGCCGCGAGCGAGATCACGGAGGCGGGAAGCTGCTTCGTCTCGACGAAGCGGGGTGCGCGCGGATCGGCGCAATCGAACGTGTGCAGCCGTCCCTGCACGTCGGCCGCGAAGAGCGCGGTCCCCGCCAGCGCCAGCTTCTCGGCCCTGATGCCCGCATGGCGGAAGGTTTCCCGGGGAGCGCCGGGACCGGATAGATCGAGCGCGACGAGACCGCCTCCCGCGGCCGCCGCGTAGACGAGAGAGCCCCGCACGATCAGGTCGAGCGGTTCCCCGTCGAGCGGGAGAAACGCGGGATTCCGGAAGCCGTCCGCCCCGCGGAGCACCGCGAGTCCGCTCCCCGTTCCGATGATGACGTCGTTGCCGTCCGGGGAGAACGCGACGGACCGCGCGGGACCCTGGATGAGGCTGCGCGAGAGGAGCGTGAATCCGGCCCCCGCCGGCGGTCCGCCGGCCGCGGCGACGGCCGCGCCGGACGAGGCGAACGATCCGCCGCCCAGGGAGACGAGGATGGCCGCCGCGAGCGGCAGGAGACGACGGAGCATTATGCGTGTCCTCCGAAAGAGCCCGAAACGGCTCGAGAAGATGCTTGATTCGACGCGCGGGGCCGTGCTTTTCTCATCGTAGCTCAAAGGTAGCGTAAAGCAGCGAAGTTCGCAAGCCATGAAGGAGCGTCATATGGGTTCCTCCCCG
>JBFYZJ010000159.1:0-2680 GCA_041309565.1 Candidatus Krumholzibacteriota bacterium | reverse complement strand
TGCGGAAAGGGCGTGGCGTAGCAATCATACAGGATGCCCCGCGGCCGGAGCGCCGCGGCGCCAACCGAGGAAGGCGCATGAGCGAGCGGATCAAAGAGATTATCGAGTATATCATGGATCTCGAGCCGGGGGATCTCGGGGATCCTACGCTCGTTCAAGACGAGCTCGAGGACATGGGGTATTCGCGCTTCGAGATCCGGCAGGCGTTCCGGATGCTCGATTTCGGATCGGACGGGGTAGACCGTGGACCGGCCCGGGATGCGAATCCCGGGAACCGCGTCCTGAACGAGTTCGAAAAGCACACGCTGTCCATTCCGGCCCAAGGTTATCTGCTCAACCTCCATCGGCTCGGCTGGATATCCGAGATGCAGCTGAGCTCGATCGTCGATAACGCCGCGTTCGAGTTCGTCCCGCCGGCATCCCTCGAGGAAGTGCGGGATCTCGCCTTTCGGTTCGTTCCCGATCTGCCTATCGACGATTCTCCGGACGTCGCGCGACGCGATGACGGACACGTGCACTAGAGGAAGGAGCACCCCTTGGAGCAGGTTCTCGTCGTCGTTGAGTCTCCCGCCAAGGCGCGCACGATCAAGAAATATCTCGGCAGGGGATACTCGGTGAAGGCGTCCGTCGGACATATCCGCGATCTGCCCCAGCGCGAGCTGGGAATCGAGGTCGAGAACGGATTCACGCCGAAATACGTCACGGTCAAGGGAAAGACGAAGGTCGTCACCGATCTGCGCCGCGAGGCCTCCAAGAGCGGCTCGATCCTGCTCGCGACCGATATGGACCGCGAGGGGGAAGCGATCGCCTGGCACCTGAAGGAGATACTCGAGAAGACGAAGGTTCCCATCAAGCGGATCATCTTCAACGAGATCACGAAGCATGCGATCGAAGAGGCGGTGGCGAATCCGCAGGATATCGATCTCGACAAGGTCAACGCGCAGCAGGCGCGCCGGGTGCTCGACCGGCTCTTCGGCTACCTCATCAGCCCCGTGCTCTGGAAGATATTCTATCGGGGGCTGAGCGCGGGGCGCGTGCAGAGCGTCGGACTTCGGCTCATCTGCGAACGGGAAAACGAGATCCGCGCGTTCGTGCCGGTTGAATACTGGACGATCGAGGGGATTCTCGCGACCGCCGGGGGAGCGGAGTTTCCCGCGAAGCTTCTCAAGGTCGACGGGCGAAAGCCCGAAATCGGGACCGAGAAGGAAGCGGCGGAGATACTCGGCGCCCTGAAGAGCGAAGCCCTCCGCGTACGCGACGTGACCGAGAAGGAGAAGCTCCGCAATCCCCAGCCGCCGTTCATCACGAGCACGATGCAACGCGAGGCGGCCAACCGGCTCGGCTTTTCCGCGAAGAAAACGATGCTGGTCGCCCAGCAGCTCTATGAAGGAATCGAGCTCGGCCCCGAAGGATCGGTCGGTCTCATCAGCTACATGCGAACGGATTCGACGCGGCTGAGCGCGGAGGCGCAGGAGCGAGGGACCGAGTATCTGCGCGAGACCTTCGGCGGCGATATGCCCGCCGTGAATCGGAAGGCGTTCCGGAAGGCGAAAGGCGCGCAGGACGCGCACGAGGCGATTCGGCCGACCGATTGCTACCGGACGCCCGATTCGATCAAGCAGCATCTCGGCAAGGACCAGCTCGCGCTCTACCGGCTCATCTGGGAGCGATTTCTCGCCTCGCTCGCGGCGCCGGCGGTGTACCGCACCGTCGAGGTCGATATCACGGCGGGAGAGCGGTTTCTCCTGCGTTCGAACGGAAGAACGCTCGTGAAGCCCGGATTCCTCGCGATCATGCAGGACCAGAAAACGGAGGAGGACGAACCGCTGCCGCCGCTCGCTTCCGGGGACGCCGTCTCGATCAGGACGCTCGATTCGTCGCAGCATTTCACCGAGCCGCCGCCGCGGTACACGGAGGCTTCGCTGATCAAGGAGCTCGAGGACAAGGGAATCGGACGGCCCAGCACCTACGCGTCGATTCTCGGCGTCATTCAGGCGCGGGATTACGTTACCAAGAAAGGCGCGGCGCTCTATCCGAGCGAGCTCGGCGAAAAGGTCTGGAAGACCCTCGAGAGCTATTTTCGCGATATTTTCGAGATCGATTTCACCGCCCGGATGGAAACCGAGCTCGATAAGGTGGAGGAGGGCACGGACGATTGGCGCGACGTCGTGAAGCTCTTCTACGGCCCGCTCACCGTCGATCTCGGCGCGTTCCAGGGCGCGGGGAAGGATCTCAAGAAGCTCGTGCAGGAGGAAACGAACGAGGTCTGCGGCAACTGCGGCAAGCGCCTCGTCAAGAAATGGGGCAGGAACGGGCCGTTTCTCGCCTGCCCGGGATACCCGGAGTGCAAATTCACGCGTCCGCTCGAAGAGGTCGAAGCGATCGACCGGAAATGCCCGAAATGCGACGGAGAGCTCGTGCATCGCACGGGGCGTTTCGGACGTTTCATCGCGTGCCGGAAATATCCCTCGTGCAAGTACACCGAAGCCGTGACCCTCGGCATTCCCTGCCCCATAGAGGGGTGCGGCGGGCAGATCAGCGAAAAACGAAGCCGTCGTGGACGTCTCTTCTACGGATGCAGCAACTATCCGAAATGCACGTTCGCGAGCTGGGATAAGCCGACGGCGCAGCCCTGCCCCGCCTGCGGCAAGGCGAATCTCGTCGAGAAGAGCAGCGCGAA
>JBFYZJ010000158.1:0-10185 GCA_041309565.1 Candidatus Krumholzibacteriota bacterium | reverse complement strand
GGCGCCGGTCCGGGCATGGCTTTCCCCGGATTGTTGATCGGCGCCAGCACTCCGAGCTCGCCCGTTCTGACCCACTCGGCGACGTTGACGTCGGCGGGCAGGCTCGGCGAATACAGGCGAACCACGTTGTCGGTCCGTATCGCGATTTCATCCTGAGCGTTGATCGTGGACGCGAGAATCAGGCATATGAGGCATGCTAACAATGCGCTCAGTTTGGAGTTCACGTTCGTTTCCTCCCATCCTGATCTGCAGGCTCACCGCTCGATCGCGTGAGCCATGATGCCGAAACGATTTAGTCGAATGCGATAGTCACCCCCTCCCATGCCCGGCTTCGGACCGGACATACCTCGAACATTCATTGGACTTTATAGTGGTTTACCCCTTGCCCGGCTGTCGATGCGAAGCACATGGAGCGGAAGCGCGCCAGCCGCAAAGAGTCAAACTCCGTGCTCGCTCCCGACGGACTCACTTGGACGGATTCCGTCGGCGCTCCTCCACGTCAGGCAGATTTCAATCCGCGGTCATTGTTGGGGTTCGGGTTCGGGGATTATATCACAGGCAAGGGAATGCTGTCAATTGGGGGATTGGGCTGGGCTCGAACGGTCGTCGGTTTGCGCCCGCTGCGCGGCGGCGGGCGGCGGAACGAAACGGCGCCCGGCGGGCGGGCCGTCCTCCCGTCATTTATCGGCGCCGGCCCCCACGACGACGCTTTTCGTCGAGCTCGCGATCACATAGATCCTGTCGTTGTTGCTCAGCGGATCGATGGGAACGATGAAGAAGCCTTTCTTCGTCTTGTTGTAGCCGAGCGACAGGCCGCACAGCACCTCATTATCCTTGAACGTGACCTTGATCTTGATTCCATGGAGCGCCGCCGCGTCTACCTCTTTGAAGCTCTTCTTCTCGTTGTAATCCTTGTTCCCGGTGAATGTTTTGACGAAGAAGACCGCTTTGAGGGCGGATGTTACTATTTCATGAATTTCGCCGGCCCCGGAGTCCGAAAACTCGACCAGGTGGAAGAGATCCTTCTCGGGGAGGAAGTCGTGCGTGTACCCCTTGAGCATCTTGCCGTCGTTGAAACGAGCCACGACTCTGTTCCGCTGTGTCGCCATGCTCCTGCTCCTTGATAAACGGACACCGTCCACTATTAGCGGACAATTCCGGCCGAATGTCAATATATTCATAAGGTCCCGGGCCTCCCGGTTTTGGAGTGGCGCCGAACCTATTCCCCGTTCTATCATGTCCCCCATGGCGAACAGCGACCGCATCGAGCTGAGTCTCGTGATCCCCGCGTACAACGAGGAGCAATCGATCGAGCCGTGCGTACGCGAGGCGGACGGCGTGCTCGCGCGCCTCGGCAGGCCCTACGAGATCGTCGTCGTCGACGACGGCTCGACGGACGGCACGTTCGACCGGCTCCGCGCCCTCAAGCGCGACGTGGCGAGCCTGCGCGCCGTGCGATTCGCGCGGAACCGGGGGCAGACGGCCGCGATGGCCGCCGGTTTCGAGCGCGCGCGGGGGGAGATCATCGTGACGATGGACGCCGATATGCAGAACGATCCGGCCGATATTCCGCGGCTCCTCGAGAAGATGGGCGAATGGGACGTCGTCTGCGGGGTGCGCGTGGAGCGGCGCGACTCCTTCGTGCGGAAGGCCAGCTCGGCGATCGCCAATGCGGCGCGGAACCGGCTCACCGGTGAGAGCATTCGCGACGTCGGATGCACGCTCAGGGCCTGCCGGGCGCGGCACATCCGCCGCGTCAAGCTTTTCGAGGGAATGCACCGGTTTCTCCCGACGCTCCTCAAGCTCGAGGGGGCCCGGGTCGTCGAGATCCCCGTGAACCATCGCCCGCGGGCCACGGGCGCGAACAAATACGGCATCGGCAACCGTCTCTTCGCGGGGCTCCGCGACCTCTTCGCCGTGCGATGGATGCAGTCCCGCTCCGTGAAGTACAATATAAAAGAGGAGATCGAATGATCATCGCCGACCTTACGCAGGGGCTCTGGCACGGAACGCTGCAGAAATTCGCGAGCTGGTGGGTGGCGCTCGGCCTCCTCGGCCAGCTCATCTTCGCGAGCCGGTTCGTCATCCAGTGGCTCGCGTCGGAGCGGAAAGGAAGGAGCGTGATCCCCGTGGCGTTCTGGTACCTGAGCCTCGGGGGAAGCGCGATCCTCCTCGTCTACGCGATCCATATCGCCGATCCGGTCTTCATTCTCGCGAACACCCTCAACAGTTTCATCTACGTCCGCAACCTCATGCTCATCGGAAAGGAAAAGCGGACGCGACGTGAAGATTAAGAGCCGCCCCGAGGATTTCATCGTCGAGGAGGCGCTCGCCCCCGCCGCGGCGGCGCGCATCGCGGCGTCGGGCGCCCCGGCGTCAAGCGCCCCGTTCGTCCTCTACCGGCTCACGAAACGCGATCTCGGCACGATCGAGGCGCTCGAGCTCGTCTCGGCGCGGCTCCGCGTGCCGCTCGAGCGGATCGGCTACGCCGGGCTCAAGGACCGGCACGCGCTCACCGTGCAGCACGTCTCGGTCCGGTTTCCCCGCCGCGGCGCGGCGCGCGCCCCCGAGGCGGACGGGATGCCTGGATGGAGCATCGAGAGAATCGGCACGCTCGATGCCCCCCTCGCCGCGGAGGATATATCGGGCAACCGCTTCCACGTGACCGTACGGGCCCTGTCCCGGCGCCAGTGCGGGCGAATGACGGAGGCGAGACGGTTCCTCGCGCTTCCCGGCGCCCCCGCCGGCAGGACGCTCCGCTTCGTGAACTATTTCGGCGAGCAGCGGTTCGGATCGGCGCGCCACGGCCGCGGATTCGCCGCGCGGCGTCTCATCGAGGGGGATTTCGAGGGGGCGCTCAGGCTCCTCGTCGCCGCCGCCGACCGGAAGGACTCGCGCGAGCGCAAGGGGATCAAGCGGGCGATCGCCGCCGCGTGGGGGGATTGGAACGCTCTCGCGCCGGAGCTCCCCCCCTGTCCCGAGCGAACGGTTATTGAACGGCTCGCGGAGACGGGCGGGGATTTCCGCGCGGGATTCGGCGCGCTCCCCCCGTTCATCCGCCGGATCTCGATCGAAGCGTATCAGTCGATGCTCTGGAATGAGGTCGCGCGCCGTTTCGTCGAGCAAACGTGCGCGCCACCCCTGATCGAAATGCCCTCCCGGTTCGGCGCTCTCGCGACGCCGCGCGCCTCTGCGATTCCCCCCGGACTCGCCGGGACGATCATTCCGCTCTTCTCGCCGGAGACCCGGCTCGAGGATCCGTGGCGGGGCGCCGCCGAGGCCGCGCTCGCCGGCGAAGGGATCGCGCTGAACGATCTGCGCGTCCCGGGCCTGCGCAGCCCCTATTTTGGAGAAGTCGAGCGGACGCTCTTCGTGGACGCTTCGGAATTCGCGCTCGGACCGGTCGAGGCGGACGAAGCCGGCGCGGGACGGTTCAAACGTTTCGTGAGATTCTTCCTGCCGCGGGGCTCGTACGGGACGGCGCTCCTCGGAGCGCTCGGCGCTCAGAGAAGCTTCCGGTAGATCACCTTGTCGTCGCCGGGAGCGTAGAAATCCCTGAGCAGCGCGTCGAGCTCGTATCCGAGCGACAGGTAGAACGCCCTCGTGTCCTCGTACTGGGCCTTGTACGAGGTGTCGATATAGATGCGCGTCCCGCCCCCTTCCCCGATCAGCTTTTCGGCCTCGCGCATGAGCGCCTTGCCGAGTCCCTTGCCCTGATGGTCAGGATGGACGGCGATCCAATAGAGGTTGTGACTCGATACCGTGCACGGGATCGGCCCGTAGCACAGGTAGGCGATCGTCGCGCCGGCGCTTTCGGCGAAAATGAAATGATACCCGCTCGACGCGGCGCCCTTCGCGAGATTCTCCTGCACGAGCTCGACCGCGACGTCGACCTCTGAAGGCGTGAAATAGCCCGTCGCCGCGACGATCGCCCGCACGGTCTCGCAATCGGCGGGACGCACGTCGTACCGGAAGGAAACGCCGGGCGTGTAACCCGATTCTGCGGCTTTCCCGTTCAACGCGATGCACCTCTTCCCTGTTCGATCATGAGCGGTTTTCCCCAGCATGCGGATCGGCTTCGACGGACGGCGCGCAGCGCGGCTTCCGCATCGCGTCCTCGAGGATGACGCGTATGACGGCGTCGTAATCGAAGCCCCCCTGCTGCGCCGCGGCGATGAATCCCGAGTCGGGCGAGATGCAGGGATTCGCGTTGATCTCGAGAATGAACGGGCGTCCCTTGCGGTCGACTCGATAATCGACCCGGGCATAGCCGCTCAGCGCGAAGAGATCCCACGCGACCCGGCTGATGCGGCGGAGCTCCTCGTGGAGGTCCTCGTCCTCGGCGGAGAATTCGAAGCTCCGGGGCGTGCTGCGGTACTCGACCGAATCCTCTTCCCACTTCGCCTTGTAGCTCACGATCTTCGGTTTGTCCTTCGGGTAATTGAGGAACAGGATCTCCGCGACCGGCAGCACCCGCGGCCCGTCGGGGGTCGCGAGAACGGAGATATTGTATTCGCGCCCGTCGACGAACTCCTCGGCGAAGCACTCGCCGCGCAGCCGCGGCGACCATTCCTCCATCAGCCGCCGGAGCTTCGCCTCGTCCGCCTGCCGGACGACCATGTCGTCGTCCATGCCGAAGGAGGCGTGCTCCCAGACGGCCTTGACGATGAAGCTCGGCTTCCGCCGCGAGCGGGGACGCTGCTCGACGATCGGCGCCATGCCCCCGCCGGGCCACGGGCCGATCCAATCGGGCGTCGGAAGCCCCCCGGCCCTGATCCGCTCCTTGGCGAGCACCTTGTGAGACGTCAGAAACAACGCTTCCGCGGGGGAACCGGTATACGCGATCCCCTTCGCGTCGAGGATGGCGGGAACGACGAAGATGAGCCGCCCGTATCCTTCGAGGCATTCGACGAGGTTGAAGACCGCGTCGGGCTTGAACGCGTCGAGCTCGGCCGCGACGGCGCGCACGTCGAAGCCGCACGCCACCTTCACCGCCTCGTGCCCGAGCCGGCCGAGCGCGGCGTGCACCGCGTCGAGCTGGACGAGCACGTCGAGCTCGTCCGTCTTCGCCTGTTCGCTCACGGCATTGAAGAGAATCGCAACGCGCATGACGGCCTCAGGAGCGGCTGTGCGCCGCTCCATGCTCCGCCCGTGCCCCGGCGGAACGGAGGATCCGGTCGATGAGTGATACGTACGGTATGCCGAGCTTCGTGCACAATATGGGGAGGTCCGAATGTGAAGGATGGAGCCCCGCGAGGGGATTGATCTCGATGAACTGCGGCCGACCGCGGCCGTCGCACCGCAGGTCGACCCGTCCGGCGTCCCGGCACCCGAGGATCCGCCACGAATCGAGCGCGATGCGCTCCGCCTCGCGCACGACGGCGTCGTCGGGCCGGACGAGGATGTAGTCGACGAGCTCCTCGCACTGCTCCTTGTTGACGTACGAATAGACGCCGTCCTCGGCGCCCGGCCTGAGGCCCATCTCGAGCGTGCCGATCGCCTCGGCCAGCGGGCCCGTGCCGAGGATGCCGACGGTGAACTCCCGGCCCGGCAGGAACTCCTCGACGATGACGGGCTGCTTGAACTCCCGGACGAGTTCGCCGCAGAGCCGCTCGAGCGCCGCGCGGTCCTTCACGATCGACTTCGAGGTGATTCCCTTGCTCGTCCCTTCGGCGACCGGCTTGAGGAAGTAAGGAGGTTCGAAGCGCACCGCCGCGGCGTCCCCGGCGCGCTCGACGACGGCGAAATCGCACGTCGGGATTCCGGCGTCGCGGATGACGCGCTTCGTCATGCCTTTGTGCAGGGTGAGCGCCATGACGAGGGGATCGGAGAAGGTGTAGGGTATACGATAGAGATCGAGTATCGCCGGCACCTGCGCCTCGCGGCCGAGCCCGCTGAGCCCCTCGGCGATGTTGAACACGAGGTCCCAGCGGTCTCCCGCGGCGAGCCGCTCGACGAGCCGCCGGGCGCTCCCGATCCGGTCGGTCGCGTGACCGATGCTCCGGATGGCCGCCTCGAGCTCATCGATCGTTTCCTCGCGATCGAACTCGGCGGTCTCCTCCTCGCCGTAGCCCATGGCGAGATACTCGGACCTGAGATCGTATGTGAGACCGATGTTCATGCTCGGGAATCGAGCCCCGCCCTTCTAGACATGCGCGAGCGTCCCGCCCGGCTGGGGATCGTAGTAGCGATACAGATTGCCCTCGTAGTTGCGCAGCACGACGTAATCCCCTTCCCTTCCGACCAGGTAATCGGGCATGACGGGGGTCTTGCCTCCCCCGCCGGGGGCGTCGATGACGAACGTGGGCACGGCGTAGCCGCTGGTGAATCCCCGGAGGCCCCGGATGACCTCGAGCCCCGCCTCGACGGACGTCCTGAAATGGGACGAGCCGTAGATCGGGTCGCACTGGTAGATGTAGTAGGGCCGGACACGCATCACCATAAGGCGCTGCACGAGCCGCTTCATCGTCTCGACGTTGTCGTTGATCCCCTTGAGGAGCACCGTCTGGGAGCCGAGCGGGATGCCGGCGTCCGCGAGCTGCGCGCAGGCGCGGCTCGCCTCGGCCGTGCACTCGTCGGGGTGGGTGAAGTGGATGCTCATCCAGATCGGGTGATGCCGGCGAAGCATCCGCGTGAGCTGCGGCGTGATCCGCTGCGGCAGCACGACGGGGGCTTTCGTCCCGATTCGCACGATCTCGACGTGCGGAATGCGTCTGAGCTCCGAGAGGATCCAATCGAGCCGGTCGTCGCTCAAGGCGAGCGGCTCCCCGCCCGACACGAGGACGTCGCGGATCTGCGGATTGAGGCGGATGTATTCGAACGCCTTCTCGAGCCGGGCCGCCGCCGGATGGAGCACGCCCTGCCCCACGACGCGCGAGCGCGTGCAATAGCGGCAGTAGGTCGAGCAGAAATCCGACACGAGGAGCAGCACGCGGTCCGGATAGCGGTGCACGAGACCCGGCACGGGGCTCGCCGCCTCCTCCGCGAGCGGATCGGCGGACTCGCCGGGGGCGCACGCGAACTCGCCGGTGCTCGGAATGACCGTCCGGCGCAGGGCCTGCGCGGGGTTGTCGTACGAGAGGAGGCTCATGTAGTACGGCGTCACGCCGACGGGAAGGAGCGAGCCTCCCTTCTCGATGGCGGTGCGTTCGTCGCCGGAGAGCGAGAGCATCCGCTCGAACTGGGCGATCTCCTGAACGCGGTTCCGAATCTGCCAGCGCCAATCGTTCCAGTCGCGGTCGCTCACCTCGGGGAAAAACGCCCGGCGGAACAGGCGCACGCGCGAGCTCATGCTCGGGCGCTTGGGCGCGAGCGGCCGCACGCCGGAGACGCGCGCAGGATGAACGATGCTTGTCTGGGGAGAAATCTGTCCGTCGAACAATGGACCGAGGCAACCTGATAAATGCGGAGGATGATCCTCGCTTTGTTCTCCGCTAGTAACATCGGTAGCGTGATGCGTTGAAGCTTGCGTTTCCATCGACCGGTCCCTCCATACTGCGGCGGCTGTTCCGCCGCGCTCTGCTTAAATATCCGAATTTCGAATCCAATTCACCGCGGACGTCGGCGCCCGCCGAACCGAAGAGCGCGCCATGCGCCGCCGCTACCGGCTTAACCAGGCATCCGAATGAGATGCACGGAATATTGGTCCTCATTGAAGGTTCCTCCTGTACGCTTCTTCGTTCAATCGTGATGCAATATATACAAGGCCTCAAAAATTACAAGCAACAATCTTTCGATTTTCAAAAAATTTTTCGGGCGCCTCCACGGACGCCTCCGCCCCCCGTTCTTCCCGGCACACCTTCCCGTGAGCGGCATAGCATAATGCGGACCAGAAGGGCCGCGCGCGCCTAAAACGCCCGCAGCGCGAGCCACCCCGCCGCGACGGCGAGGGTGAGAAGCGTGACCGGCACGCCGACCATGGCGTGCTCGCGCCACGAAATCGAAACGCCGAGGCGGCGGGCCTGGTCGACGACGATGATGTTGGCGATGGAGCCCACGATGAGGAGATTGCCCGCCAGCGTGGACGAGAGCGCGAGGATCGGGCCGGCGAGCGGATGGCCGGCGGACGGCAGCAGCAGCATGACCGCGGGGACGTTCGAAACGAGGTTCGAGAGCACGACGCTCGATCCGAAGAGCCACGGGGGCCGGGCGAGATCGACGCCGCGACCGGCGAGGGCGGCGGTGAAGGCGTCCATGCTCCCCGAGGCGGCGAGCGCGTGGTTGACGATGAAGAGCGACATGAAGAGGACGAGAAGCTGCCAGTCGACGAGCCCGAGGATCTCCCGCGACTCCATGCGGCGCGAGCAGAGGAGGTAGCCCGCCGCAGCGAGCGCGAGGACCTCCCGCGGCCAGGGGGCCGCGAGGAAGGCGACGACGAGGATGGCGAGAACGGCGATCCCTTTCACCGTCTGCCACGTGTCGAAGGGAGTCTGCTCGACGGTCGGGATCCGGGTGTCCTGCTCCCAGCGCCCCCGGTACGACAGGCAGATGACGCCCCAGACGAGGAGGAGCCCGAGGATCGCGGGCACGCCCGCGTCGAGGAGATAGCGGCCGAACGAGAGCTGCAGCACCTGCCCGATGAGCATGTTCTGGGGATTCCCGATCAGCGTCGCGGCCGAGCCGACGTTCGCGGCGCACGCGAGCGCGAGGAGGTACGGCTTCGGGTTCAGCCGCCGGCGCGCGCACCCTTCGACGAGGACGGGGGCCACGGCGAGGCAGACGATGTCGTTCGCCAGCAGCGCCGAGAGCGCTCCGGCGACGGCGACGAGGAGCGCCAGCAGCGCCGGCGGCGAGGCCTCGATGCCCGCGATCCCCCTGACGAGCCGTGTGTAGAATCCGCTCATCCGGAACTGGGCCGAGACGACCATGAGGCCGAAGAGGAGCGCGATCGTCGGCATGTCGACCACGGTCGAGAGCTCCGGCACCGTGACGCGGCCGAAGGTGACGAGCGCGATCGCCCCGAGGAGGGCCACCCCGGTCCGGTCGAGGGCGAGGCCGGGGATGCGGCCGAGTATCATGCCCGCGTAGACGAAGGCGAAGACGGCGAGAACGATCGCGTCGGTGCTCATGGCGTGCGAGGCGCCCTCCCGCAGCGCCCGGTCGCCGCGGCGAGCGCCTCGGCGGCCCGCCGGCCGGCCTGATCACGCAGGAGACGCCACTCCCAGTTCCCGTGGGGGACCGCCGGACGGTTCATCCGCGCCTCCTCGCCGAGACCGATGATGTCCTGCATGGGAATGACGACGGCGCCGGCGGCCGATTCCATGAGGAGCCGGACGAACTCGAGGTGAACCGTCTCGGCCTCGATCCGCCTCCCGAGATAGGCGAAGAGGCGTTCCCGGTCCGCCGGCAGCGATTCACGCTCGAACCAGCCGCGAACGGTGTTGTTGTCGTGGGTCCCCGTATAGGCGACGCAGTTCTCGACGTAGTTGCGCGGGAGGAACGGATGAGCGGGATTGTCCTCGCCGAAGGCGAACTGGAGGACGCGCATCCCGGGGATGCCGAGCCGCGCGATGAACGCCTTCACGTCGGGCGTGATGAGCCCGAGATCCTCCGCGATGAGGGGGAAGTCGGGGAACTTCGCCCGGAGCGCCCCGAAGAGCGCATCCGCCGGAGCTTCGACCCACCGCCCCTTCACGGCGGTCTTCTCCCCCGCCTTCACCTCCCAGTACGCGACGAAGCCGCGGAAGTGATCGACGCGCACGAGATCGAAAAGGCCGAGATTGTGCGAGAACCGCTCGATCCACCAATCGAAGCCGTCAGCCGCGAGCGCGTCCCAGTCATAGACGGGATTGCCCCAGAGCTGCCCCGTCTCGCTGAAGTAATCGGGGGGCACGCCGGCGACGAACCGCGGCCGTCCGTCCGCGTCGAGCTTGAAGAAGCGGCGCCTGGTCCAGACGTCCGCGCTGTCGGCGTTGACGTAGATGGGGATGTCCCCGACGATCCGCACCCCCTTGCCGCCGCAGTAGGCCTTGAGGGCCGCCCACTGCCTGAAAAAGAGGAACTGAAAGAAACAGGCGCGCTCGACGTCGGCGGCGTGGAGGCTCCGGGCGTCGCCGAGGGCGATCTCGTCGCGGTCGCGGAACTCCCGGGGCCATTCGCTCCAGACGACGCCGCCGAACTGCTTCTTGAGGACGAGGAAGAGGGCATAGTCGTCGAGCCACCGGGCGTTCGCGGCGCGGAAGCTCT